>JBEIPE010000113.1:0-8576 GCA_040377215.1 Halobacteriovoraceae bacterium | reverse complement strand
AAGTTGTGCCTTGATCTGTTAGACAATCATATCCTGCCGGCCAGTAACCAGTTCTGTTATGGCCAAGTAGAAAGTCGTTACGGCTCAGGTCAGTTCTTGAAAGACCTCACGGCCCGTTATGGCCAAGCTCACGATAAGATCACGCTCAGTAAAATTAAGAACAAAGAGGGAATTCTTGATTCCATCAAAGAATTCCTTGGGAAGGGCAAGTAATGAACCGCACCCGTCCGATCACCGGTGAACTTTTAGCGCTTAAAAATGAGATCGAAGGCTATGCCATTGAGTATGGACTCGATTTTTTCCCGCAGATTTTTGAAGTGTGCGATTACGACACCGTGAATATCTTGGCGGCGCAAGGGGGCTTTCCCAGCCGTTACCCGCACTGGCGCTTCGGAATGGACTACGATCAGCTCTCGAAGGGCTATGCCTACGGTTTACAGAAAATTTACGAGATGGTGATCAATACTGATCCTTGTTATGCCTATCTGCTTCAGGCGAACAATTGGGTTGATCAGAAAATAGTTATGGCCCACGTTTATGGCCACAATGACTTCTTCAAGAACAACGCATGGTTCTCTGGAACCAACCGCAAGATGATGGATGTGATGGCCAATCATGGCACGAAGATCCGTCGTTATATGGAACGCTACGGCCAAGACGCAGTTGAAGTATTCGTGGATCGTGTTCTCTCGCTAGAAAACTTGCTGGATGTGAATGAATTGTTTGAAACGCCGGAACTCCGTCGTCGTCGCCGTGATTCTGATGAGAAGAAAGAAGGCGCGGAAGATGAGTTCTTGGTCGATGACCGTTCTCAGGCCCTCAAGGCCTTCATGCGAACCAAGTCGCGTGCGGAGAAAAAAGACAAAGTTAAAGAAGAGGACATCGCCCACCACGATAGCCCTGAAAAACCTTTGCTGCGTCCAACGCGCGATATCCTGGGCTTTCTCATGGAGCATGCTCCCTGTGAAGAATGGCAAAGTGATATCATCGCGTGCCTGCGTGAAGAGGCCTACTACTTCTTGCCTCAGCGCCTCACCAAAATCATGAACGAAGGCTGGGCGAGCTACTGGCACTCAAAAATCATGACAGAACGAGCGCTGACTTCGGCTGAAATCATCGAGTTTGCCGATAAGCACGCGGGTGTTATGCAGATGGGCCGTCAGAATATCAATCCTTATAAAGTTGGCATCGAACTCTATCGTGACATTGAGTACCGTTGGAACACTGGCCGCTTCGGCAAAGAGTATAACGAGTGCACAGACATGAAAGAGAAGGCGGCCTGGGATCACAATGTGGGTCTCGGCAAAGCGAAGATCTTTGAGCTTCGTAAGAGCCACAACGACATTTCATTCATTGACGAGTTCTTGACGCCCGATTTCTGTGAGCGTCAGCAGCTCTTCACGCATAAGTTCAATCCACGCACGGGCCGCAATGAAATCGATACCCGTGACTTCAATGCCATTAAGCAAAAGCTCTTGATGCAGTTGACGAACTTTGGTCAGCCGGTCATTCAAGTGGAAGACGGCAACTACAAGAACCGTCGCGAGTTGCTTTTGCGCCATAACCACCAAGGGGTGGATTTGGATGTTAACTACGCCCACGAAACGCTGAAGAATCTCTACGGGATTTGGCGTCGACCGGTGAATTTAGCCACGGCGTATGAAGAGAAAGAAGTGGTGTTTCATTTCGACGGCAAAGAGATGAAAGCTCTCCACTAGGGTCTACTTCACTAAGCGAATCAGTGAATCATCCAGTTCATCAATGTCGCGTTGATCAATCAGATTATTCTCTTTGAAGGGTTCTGCCTCGCCTGAGGCCAATGAGCGCCAGAGTGGCTCAATCGGCTCAAGGGCATCTTCTTTGGTGAGCAAAGTAGGCAGCTCCGGCCAGATAAATTGTGAGCTCATCAACCAGCACGCCATGAGGTCCCCACCTTGGCAGGCGCTCTTTCCATAGCGCGCCAAACGACGAGCATCATTCTGTCTCAGGGCCACATAGGTAGAGAGCTGTGACACTTCCTGCGCAGTGGATTCACCGGCTTCTTGATGAACCACTTCCAGACGATTTAAGGCTTCGGTCCACTGGCCATTGGCCACAGCGAAAGCGGCCACAGTCGTCAGTTTCTGTTGGCGATTTCTTTCATGGGTATAAATCCGCTCAGAAAGTTTAATCCCTTCCTTCCATTGTTTGAGTGTCCACGCGAGAGGAAGGGCGCGCTCAACTGCGTTGTGCGAATTGGATTTCTGTTGGAGTGCAAGTTTGAACTGGGCATAGGCGAGTTCTTGTTTGCCACGCAAGAGCCACAAATTACCTTTCATGTTCTCAACGTTTGGGTTTGGAACGTCTTCCATCATGCGCCAGGCATCCGCCAAGCGACCACGGCGGAAATAGACTTGAGCCATGAGAGCGCGCAACTCTTCATCCTGAACGGCACTGTAATCGAGTTGCTCAAGATTTTCGAGTAACTCACCTTCAAGATTCAGATAGAGCGAGAGTTTTAAAATGATCTTCAAATCATCGTTGCTGAGATTGAGCGGATTGTACTTCCTGATGATGGTCTTTGCGGCACCTTTTGTGCGACGAGAGGCCAAGGCCACTAGAGACTCCATCCAAACCATATCTTTGATCAGTACGTCTTTAGTGTTCTCGATTTTACAGCGCTCCCATTCTTCGCGCAGAGTGTAGGTGTCTTTCACCGCTACTCGCAGGATGATTTTCAGGGGACAGATGCGACTGAAATTTGGGTAGGCCGTAAGCTCAGTGGTGGAGAGATGGGCAAGGGACTCTTTCCATCGTCCGTCTTGAAAATCGGCAATGGCGAGAAAGCGATAGAGCGACGCTTTGAGATCTTCGGGGGCCGTTTTTAAAAGATCGTTCAATGTTTTGCGCGCCAGTTCAGTTTCACCGTTGATGATGAAAAACTTGGCGTCACGTAAGGCCTTCTTTTGCAGCGTTTTAGTTTCACCCAGCATGCGCTCAATCAGAACTTGCTCAAGACCAAAGTCTCGACCCGTGAGTTGACCACGCTGATTCACCAGCTCGCGACTGGCCTTGAGTTGGGCCCAGGCAGAACTCGCCGTTAGGGCCAATATGAGGATTAAAAACTTCATGGCTTAATCTTCGGCATTTCTCGCCGAGAAGGTTACAAGAAGAGAAACTTATGATGACAACTGCGCTCAGGTATTGTGCCCTCGCTGTCTTCCTGGTCTTAGGACTGGGAGAGGCGCGTGCGTTGGTGCCCATCGAAGGTTTGCTACAGGGAAGTGCTGCCCAAGACTTCCAGCAAGACCCCATGTCCTTGGTCTTCCAGAACCAGTCCAGCTCAGACGAGCCGGCCCGCGCTCTCCACAAGCTTTATATCGCTCACTATGCTGAGGCCCAAGGTCTCCAGCAGAGCTGTGATTACATCGGTACAGCGGACTATGCATCGCCCTCTGAAGAAGAAAGAGCACGCCGGTCGGTGGTGGCAGGCCTGCAGTACTTGGGTCTTGATATGACCGTCAAGGCCATTGGACAGTACGCTCGCATGCTGCAAATGCCTCCGGCCGACTATACTAAATTGGTCGACAACTTAGTGACCTCAAGCTGCTCACCGAACGTGACTGTTTATGGGTTGAAGCTGATAAAGCAAAACCTGCAATCCGTTTATGAGCGCAATGATTTGAATGTGCCGAGTTTCCCCGGCATGCCTTATGTTTCAACGAAACTAACAGACAAAAATAACTCACTGGTCACCAAAGAGCAGGAGTTGCATCACTCGATGCAAAACTTCCGTGCCCTTTGTTCGTGGGGCGGGGATACGCAGAACTATCGTTTGTTGCCACCGCTCCTTTCCAATCCTTTAGTGATGGTGACGGTGCTTCGCCATCTTGAGAACAAACTCTTGATGTGGGATGTGAAAACGCAGCAGGCCCGCCAAGTAGAAGGCCAGGGCGCGATCCAAGTGACCTGTCAGAATTTGATCTGCCGCCGGGTGGAGAATAAAGAATTCGTCAAAACGTTCCCGCGTCTGATTGGCTCAAGTGGCATCAAGCAAGATCTCTATCGTCTGTGGTGCAACCACTTCCGCATGCAAGAAACCATGGGCAGTGATCGTCAGCATCCGCAGGTGCGCGAGTGGCTTAAGAAGATTGATCCCGTTCATGAACGCCAGATGGTGGGGCAGATGGTGGCCTTGATGACGGGTGTTCCGGACATTATGGTTTCTACGAAACAGTACACAGAGCTGCGTGATGATTTACGCGCGGGGATTGATGAACGTTGGGACAATTGGGCGAAACGTGCGCTCACCAGTTTCTCGAAAGACTTGCTCTATGAAGAGTCTTTAGAAATTAAAGTCAGACCACGCCGTGATCCTGCGACTATTCGTCAAAATCTTTTTGCCGTCGACTTGACGGTCACGATGGGTGAGCTTGATCGCTTGTTGCAAACCGGTGATAAGTTGCGTTTAGATTTGGATCTTAAAGTCTCACGCAATTGGTTGCGTTGGCTGCGCACGCGCTGGAACACCGTCAATCAAGAGGCCAATCCAGCAACCTTAGAAGCGTTTATGGATGAAGTGGCGCTTTATCTCAAGCCACAGATCGAAGGGAAGGCGAAGTATTTCCCAACGCCACTTTTCCGCGATGGACTTGAGCACGTGTTGGCGCAGGAATTGGTCGAGCAGGTGCTCCGCTATCAAGGTAGTTTGTTTGATACCTACGAAGACAAAATGCTCGATGTGCCCCTTCGTTTTCATTACGGCATGTTTGCCCTTTCCTATATGCGTTACAAGGCCCAAATTAAAGCGCGCCATAAGACCCTTGACTTATAAATCTTCGAGTCCATCTTACTCTTCATGAAGAAATCTCCATCGAAACCCACGGTTGTGGAAGTCGTGCCGGCGCAGAATACGCAACTGCCGGTGGCCCGAGAGACGACACTTCCCAGCGTGGGGAGTGCGCAAGATTCCTTCGCTCTTTACCTCAAAGAAATCGCTCGCTACGACCTGCTGACACCGGAAGAAGAAAAAGAACTCACCCAAGAGTTGCTCGATACAGGTGATATTGAAGTGGCGAAAAAATTGGTGGTCGCCAATCTTCGCCTCGTGGTGAAAATTGCCATGGAGTACCGCCATGCCTGGCAAAACGTCATGGACCTCATTCAAGAGGGCAACATCGGTTTGATGAAGGCCGTCTCGAAATATGATCCTTCTAAAGGTGCCAAGCTTTCTTATTACGCTAGCTGGTGGATTCGTTCTTATATTTTGAAATACATCTTGGATAACTTCCGTTTGATTAAAATCGGCACGACCCAAGATCAGAAGAAACTGTTCTATAATCTCATGCGCGAAAAAGAGCGCCTCACGTCTTTGGGGATTCAGCCCGGTGTGAAGCTCCTTTCTGAGAACCTGGGGGTTTCGGAAAAGGCCGTGGAAGAGATGGATTTGCGGTTATCCGGCTCAGGTCATGAGGTCAGTCTCGACATGCCGCTAGATAACGCAGAGGGCAAGTCGGTGCTAGGGGATCTACTTAAAGACCCCAACGCTGGCCCGGAAGAGACGCTGGCCCAGCAGCAGTCTCTCGAGATTCTGCAGGAGCATCTCACTGATTTTGTTAAGGGACTCAAGCCCCGCGATCAGGAGATCTTCAAAAAACGCCTGCTCAGTGAGGTTCCCGACAGTCTGCAGGAGATTGCTGATCAATATGGGGTTTCTCGAGAGCGAATTCGCCAAGTCGAGGAGCGCCTGATGCAGCAATTAAAGATTTACATGTCAGACCATCTTCGTTAAAACTTCCTACAAGTTTCAATAACATGAGTCGCATTTCGCGGTTCTTAAACCTACAACTTGGTTTTGATCGAACGATCAAGGCTCGGGGTAAGGAGATCACCATGGCCACAGCACAAAAAAACGCGGAACTTACAGTTAAGTTCGGCAAAAGCGCGAAAGACACAGGCTCTACAGCTGTTCAAATCGCGGTTCTCACTGAGCGCATCAACGAGTTGGCGCCTCACTTTGATAAGAACCCAAAGGACCACTCTGGTAAGCGCGGTCTTTTGAAAATGATCGGCTTGCGCCGTACACTTTTGAAATACCTCGGCTCACGCAGTGAGACTGAGTATCAGAAAGTGATTACTGAACTCGGACTTCGTAAGTAGTTTTTTAAGAGGGCCTTCGGGCCCTCTTTTGTTTTAAGATTATGTAATTAAATAAGAGGCGGTGTAGGCAGAAGGGTCATGATGGGTAAGAGGATTTAAGGGATATATGAGCGTGGAGAGCGAAACTCTCACACTGATCTATCTCTAAAAACTCCACCATCTTCATCCCTCTTCTCCTCCTCAATACAGTGTTTGTGTCTTACCCCTTCACCGAGGGTAGGGCGTTTATTTTTAGGAGATCGCATGATCAACAACAAAAAAGAATTTAAGATTAACTACGGCGGTAAAGACATCGTCATCGAGACAGGCCGTCTTGCGAAGCAAGCCGACGCCTCAGTCCTCGTGTCATGCGAAGGCACTCAAGTTCTCGTGAACTTGGTTTGCGCTCTCGACGTGAAAGACGGCCAAGACTTCTTCCCACTTCTCGTGGATTACAAAGAAAAATTCTACGCTGCTGGTAAGTTCCTCGGCGGCTTCATGAAGCGTGAGTCACGTCCATCAAACAGTGAGATTCTCACCATGCGTTTGATCGACCGTCCTCTCCGTCCATTGTTCCCAGAAGGGTTCATGTTCGAAACCATCATCACCGCTCAAGTCTTGAGCTTCTCTGAAAATGGTGACCCAGAAATTTTGACCGGCCTTGGCGCTGCTGCCTGCTTGGCGATTTCTGATGTTCCTTTCGCAGGCCCATTGGGCTTCGCGAAGGTTGGCCGCGTGAACGGCGAGTACCTCTTGAACCCAACCACAAAGCAATTCGAAACCAGCGAACTCGAAGTTTTGATCGCTGCGACTAAAGACGCCATCATGATGGTGGAAGGTGAAGCGAACCAAGTTTCTGAAACAGAAATGCTGGGCGCTTTGAACTATGGCCACGAGCAGATCAAAAAGTTCTGCGCTCTTCTCGACACGATGACAAAAGAAGTCGGCAAGCCAAAGCGTGCTTTCGAATCAGCAGCTCCGAACACAACTTTGATGAACGCTGTTCACAAAGAATTCGCAGCTGAAGCTCGTAACGTTTTGAACGTGTTGGTTAAGACTGACCGTATGCGCGCAACGAACGCATTCACCAAGTCTATCAAAGCTGCCCTCAAAGCTGATCCAGCGAAGTACGGCCTTGATGCCAACGGCGAGTTCGGTAAATGGGCCGCGAAAGCCTCAGACGAAATTCTCTACAAGCTCATGCGTAACGACATCATCGAGAAAGAGCAGCGTATCGCTGGCCGCGGTTTGACTGTTGTTCGTCCGATTGAGACTGAAACTAGCGTTCTCGCGAACGTTCACGGTTCATCTCTCTTCACACGCGGAGAAACGCAAGTTCTTGCCACGGTCACGATCGGCGGCAAAGACGGCGAACAGATGAAAGACAACATCACCGGTATTTTCTACGACAAGTTCTACTTGCACTACACCATGGCCCCATTCTCAGTCGGTGAAGCACGCGGTTACCGCGGTGTTGGTCGTCGTGAAATCGGTCACGGAAATCTTGCAGAACGTGCGATCAAAAAAGTGATGCCGGATCTTTCAACCTTCCCATACACCGTACGTGTGGCCTGTGAAGTTCTTGAATCAAACGGTTCTTCCTCAATGGGTTCTGTTTGCTCAGGCTCGATGGCGTTGATGGACGCAGGTGTTCCTTTGAAAGCTCCAGTCGCCGGTGTGGCGATGGGCTTGATCAAGGAAGGCGATAAGTTCAAGATCTTGACTGATATCTTGGGTGATGAAGATCACTTGGGCGATATGGACTTCAAAGTGGCCGGTACCAAAGACGGTATCACGGCGATCCAGATGGACATCAAGATCACAGGTATTACTCCTGAGATCATGCAGAAAGCGATGATGCAGGCGAAAGAAGGCCGTTTGAGCATTCTCAATGAGATGGCGAAAACGATCTCTAAAGAGCGCGCGGCATTCAAGCAAGGTGTTCCACAAATTAAAATGACGAAGATCGCTCCAGATAAAATCGGCGCGCTCATCGGTCCTGGTGGCAAAAACATCAAAGGCATTCAAGAAGGCTTCAAAGTCTCGATCGAAGTGGAAGAAGACGGAACAGTTAAAGTTCTCGGCTCTGACGTTAAGGTCTTGGACGATGTTATCAGCTTGATCGAACTCCAACTCACAGGCCCTAAGCCGGGCACGGTTTACACCGGCACTGTGGCAACAGTGAAAGAGTACGGCGCGTTTGTTGATATCGCTCCAGGCATCTCGGGCCTCGTGCACGTTTCAGAAATTGCTGATGACCGTATCCAGGACGTCACTCAGTACATCGCTGAAGGCGACCAGGTTCAAGTGAAGGTGATGGAAGTTGATCGCTTCGGTAAAATCCGCTTGTCGATCAAGGCCATCGCTCCACTCGCAAAAAAAGGTTAATTCATGTCAGCAACGTTTGAAGTCAAGGTGAGGAAGCTTCCTCACTTTGACCCAAGCTTTGAGCTGCCGTT
>JBEIPE010000144.1:0-7274 GCA_040377215.1 Halobacteriovoraceae bacterium | reverse complement strand
GCCTTTTGCGCCCGACCTCTGGCCGAGTCCTGGTGGAGGGCTTTGATCCGGTTGAGCAACCCTTTGAAGTGAAAAGTCGAGTGGGGCTGTTGCCAGAAAATCCACCGCTCTACCGTGACATGACCGTGAACGAGTATCTGACCTTCACAGCACGTCTCCACAACGTAAAAAATATCTCGAGCGCCCTTGAGCGCGTACTCACACTGACCAATATTACTCACGTCGCTCATCGCCTCATTGGGAATTTGTCCAAAGGTTATCGCCAGCGTGTAGGTATCGCTCAGGCCTTGGTGCACGATCCAAGCCTCGTTGTTTTGGATGAACCCACCGCCGGACTTGATCCAGAGTCCGTGGTGGAAGTGCGCGCGCTGATTAAGAGTCTCAAAAAAGAAAAGACCGTCATCTTCTCCAGTCATTTGTTACATGAAGTCGAAGAAGTCTGTGACACCATTTCGATTATTGCTCACGGACAGTTGATGGCCCATGGGCTTTTGAGTGATGTCCGTCAGCAGTTCGCCGGCCAGGCGCATGTTGAAGTGGAAGTCGCCGGCTGTTCAGATGAGCAAGCCGCTAAACTGCGCAAACTGCCTTTTGTGGCCTCTCTCGAAGTGAAACGTGTCTCACCCCAAACTCATTTGCATTTTCTTTTGAACACCAAGGATGAAGTGCGCGGCGAATTGGTGCGTGGTCTTGTCACCAGTGGTGTGGATGTTTTGGGTCTGACACAAAAAGGTCCGGAGCTGGAAAAAATCTTCCTAGAAGTGACCCGCGCAAGAGGTGAAGCATGATTACTGTCATGGCCCGTCGTGAAATGGCACAACTGTGGCGCTCGCCCTTGGCCTGGACCCTTATCGGGCTCTTCTCACTCTTGAGTGGTTGGACGTTCTTTAATCTTCTCGTCGGATATGCAGACAATATCCAAGCGGTGCCTGCAGATATGCAGTCGCAGATCAACTTCTTAGAAGAAGTGGTCATGCGCCTCTACGCCAACATTAATTTCTTTTTGCTGTTCTTCATTCCGCCCCTCACCATGCGCTTGCTCGCCGAGGAAAAACGCCAAGGCACGTTGGATTTGCTCCTGGCCGCACCCATCACCGATACACAAATCGTGATCGGTAAGTTTCTCGCCACCTGGCTTTTTGTGGTGATGCTGCTCGTACCGACGCTGCTTTTTCCGGTAGTGCTTTTTTGGGCCGGCGTGCCGGATCAAACGGTCTTGCTGGGTTGTTACTTAGGATTGATTCTCAACTCGGCTTGCTATGTCGCTCTCGGACTCTTTGCCTCGAGCCTGACTGAGAACCAAGTGGTCGCCGCACTCTTAGGTTTCATTTTCATCATGGCGACCTGGCTCTTAAGTTGGATCGCTCAGAGCACAGATAATTTCATGGTGGGCGAGGTTCTGCGTTGGATTTCCGTCACTGGCCACTTTGAGACGCTGGTGAAAGGTGTGCTCTCGACGTCTGATCTTGTTTATTACGCAGGCTTTATTGGTCTGTCCTTGGGCTGCAGTGTGCAGGTCCTCGGCAGCAGGAATTGGTAATATGAAAAGCTGGTGGTTTGGCATTTGGGTTATCGTCGAAGCGCTTTTGGTGCTTTGTACTGTGGCATTGTGGTTTGTGGCCACTGAACACACCGTACTCAATATCAGCGTCACGGTCTTCACCCTCTTGTTGGGTGGCATTCTTTTCTATCCTCGCCGCACGGGTCTTCTGACGTGGTTGCAAAGCCGTCATGGGCGCAACACCTTCATTCATCTTTCACGGTTTGGTTTGTGGTGCTCGATCGTAGGTCTTGTTTGCTACCTCGCCTGGAAATTCCCGCTGCAAAAAGATTTCTCCGAGCGCTCGCTGAATACTCTTTCAGCGCAGTCTCTACAGATTTTGCAAGATCTCCCGAAAGACACCAAGATTACGCTCTATGCTCGTCGCCAAGATTGGGGACGTGCCATGGCACTCTTAAAACTTTATCGCGATCAACGCACCGATATCATCCTCACGGCCGTTGATCCAGAAACTCGTCCGCAAGAAGCCCGCAACGCCGGCGTACAAGATCACGGCACCGTCGTCATTGAAGGTGCCGGCAAGCGCGTAAGCTTCCTCATGCAAGACGAACTCACCATCACGAACGCACTTTTAAAAATTGTCCGTGAGCGTCTGGTGCGGGTGTATTTCACTTGGGGCCATAACGAAGCCGGCTGTGATGTCACAGGCCCCGAAGGCATTTCATCTTTCTGTGAACATCTTAAGCGTCAAAACTACCAGGCCCTGCGCCTTGATCTGCAAACCGCTCAGGATGTTCCCGTTGATGCAGACCTCGTGGTCATTTGGGGCGCCACCAGCGGCTTCTTGCCCCAAGAAGTGCAACGCCTCCAGCGCTATCTTGAGAAGGGCGGCAGTTTGCTGTGGCTCTACTCACCGAATTTTCAGCAGGATAATTTGAAAGATTTGCGTGACCTCGCTGCGAAGTGGGGGATCGTCGCCCACAACAATCTCGTGGTGGACAGTCTCTCGTCTGTAGAAACCCAAGAGGCCACCATTCCTCTCGTTTCAAAGTACGCGCCCAACCATCCCGTTACTCGCGGCTATAAAGCGCGCACGATATTTCCTCTGAGTTCATCGGTGGAAGCGGGCAAGCCGCTTTATCAAGGTGTGGCGGTCACGCCGCTGACCTACACGTCTGATTTCCCCGGCAGTTGGGGCGAGATGGATTTGCAAGGCATTGCTAACGGCAAGGCCACCTACACTGAAGGCAAAGACCAGAAAGGCCCTGTCTCTATTGTGACAGTCGCCGAACGAATTCCGGAAGCTGGCGGCGCCCAGGACACGCGTGTGGCGGTGATTGGTAACGATGCTTTCACTCGCAACGCTTATCAAAACCAAACCGCCAATATGAATTTGCTTTTGAACGTGGCGGGTTGGCTTTCTCACGACGAAGGACTGGTGACTTTGAATCGCCCAGGACTCTCTCATGAGCCGGTGGTTTTGAGTGCTCAGCATTTGCGTTTTGTCTTTCTCATCACAGTTCTCGCTGTGCCACTCACGGCATTTTTATTGGCCCTCTTGGTCTTCCGTCGCCGCCGTCGTCTATGAAAAAAAATCTCATCCTCTTCGTCGCGCTCATCGGTCTAATTAGCCTCACGTGGATGCTTACCGAGAGTGGCTGGCTGACGAGCACACCTCGCTTGGAAGAGCTGTTGGTGCAGTCGCTTAAAAATCCCCAGAAGATTGAACTTCCAGCGGCCGAACTTTATGTCAAAGACGGCGTCTGGCTGACGGGGTCTGGCGAAGTGGCTCGCGCCGAAGTTTTAGATGAATGGCACAAGTCTATGGAGGCCATTCACATCGCGCGGGTGATTGAGAGTCCCGAGAATAAAAAAGAATTCTTCACCCAAGAGATTCGTTTCACCATTGATGATCAGATTTTTGAATTTGGTGATCTCGCGCCGTCGAATGATAGTTTCTATCTCAGTGTGCCGGGCGATCCAGATGTCTACGTCGTCGATCTTTACGACATGGGCTCCATGGCCGTGGCCGATGATGAAAAAGTTTTACTGCAGGCGAAGTATCAGCGCCTGCGCGATCTCTTGCAGTATCCTGAAGATCGCTGGCGTGAAGAGCGTCTGTTGCCGCTCTTGCGTCTGGCCGGTTTCTCTCATTGGGAGAAGGGCGAGTTGATGTTGGATGGCAATGAGCTGAAAGATCGCCCTTGGGGCCTTGCTGTCATGAAGGCCTTCTCCGCAGGATTGCAATCGCTCCTGGTGAAGGGCCCGATCATGACCCAGAAGCCGACGGGCATCTCACTCTTAGAGCCCTGGAAATTTATCCAGAGCGATGGCTCTACCAGTGTCTGGGAATTTTATCAGCATAAGAGCCTGGATCTCGTGTACGTGTGGGTGCCAGTCTTAGGCAAGGCCTATCCGTTAGATGAACCGAGCAGCACGCTGATTAAGTTTTTTCCTGAGCGCCTGATTGATCGCATGTTTCAGATGAACTTCAATCCCGCTAAAGACAAGGCGGTCTTCCATGTGAAAGGGAAGCTGCTCAAGGTCGACAACGACAACACCAAGGCCGTTCAGCAGTTCATGCTCAATGAGCAAACTTTTAGTCAGCTCTCGATGCTCACGGAAGATGATTGCCGCCTGCTTGAGAAGCAAAGCGGCTTTGTGGCGCAAATCGGAACGCTCCACTATGCCTTCCGCCGCCTAGAGAAAGGATGGAATATCCTGGAATGTGCGACGGGAATGTCCTGGACCTGGAGTGTCCCCTTGGAGTCTCAGATGGACTTTGCTAATCTGGATAGCAAATGAACAACGTTCTGCCCTATCTCCATTCCTATGCCCTCTGCCTTCTTCGCCCACGGGTGATGCTGGATTGGCTACGTCATGGGATTGCGCCGTATGCTGATGGTGAGCATGAACTTCCGCAGCCGGAACTCACCGGCCAGTTAGCGGTCTCGTGGATGTTCGCTGTAATCCAAGGTATCGTACGGATCCTGCTGGCGAACTTTATGGTGCAATTGTTTTTGCACTACCAAAACGAAGACAACTTCTTCTATTCGTTTGTGGATGTGGAAGACGGACTTTTCCCTTACTACGTCCTGTTATTCACCACCGCCCTTGATCTGGTGTTTTTCCCGATTCTCACGTTGATCGTAACGGAGTTTTGGAATTTCATTTTGCGTCAGTACGCACGCTGGCTGAAAGTCGACGGCGATGTTGATGACATCGCTCGTGACATCACCACGGTGGCCTTGAGCTCTCACTTCTTTCTTGTGCTGCCAGTTATCGGCGTGGTGTTTCAGCAAATCGCTTGGGTCTATTTGTTGTACGTCGGCTGCCGTCATCATTTGCAGGCGACCCGTCTGCTCTCTATAGTCATTTTGATTACACCTACTGTGCTTATGCTGATGAGCATTAGCGTGTTTTCTCTCGCAATTTTTTATTTAATTGTAGGCTAGTCCGGCCTACATTTACTTGCGGCCACGGGCCTTCAAGGGGTTGCAAAAACAGTTTCTCAGACTGGAATTGTCATCTTAACCCATTCTTGAAACTCTCTCTTCACACACACACAACATCTAACGTGGGAAGGATACCTCCGCATGATGCAGCAATTTTCTGGTTCAGTTGAAGTCGTTTGCGGCCCTATGTTCTCCGGTAAAACCGAAGAGCTTATCCGTCGCGTAAAGCGCGCACAGATCGCCAAGCAACGCGTACAAATCTTTAAACCCGCTATGGATACTCGTTACGCCGAAGAGGAAGTGGTCAGCCACTCTTCTCAAGCGATGAAAGCCGAACCAGTGGAAGGCTCGGTGGACATCCTTATGCGTCTCAAGGACTCCACTCGCGTGGTCGCCATTGATGAAATCCAATTCTTCGACGACAAAATCGTCTCGGTGGTCACTAAGCTCGCCGCTCGCGGCTGTCGTGTGATCTGTGCCGGACTTGATTTGGACTACCGTGCTCAGCCCTTCGGTCAAATGCCTCAGTTGCTCGCCATTGCTGATGAAGTGACTAAGATCCACGCCGTCTGCACGGTTTGTGGTTCTCATGCGGTTCGTTCTCAGCGCCTCTCGAAGAGCAAAGACCAGGTGCTTTTGGGCGAAACCGACGCCTACGAGGCGCGTTGTCGCGGTCATTACCAGCTGGATGAGGTTGAGGAACAGGCGCTTTTGCCTCTCGAAGAGGAAAAACGTCGCGCTACAGAGCAACTCAGTCACTGACGGCTCCTTTTCCCCATGTTATTTTCAGAAACGTTACAAAAATAGCCAGATGCTAGGCGCCTAGGATCGAGGAAGGAGGCGTACTTCAATGTACGCCGCACGACCGAGAGACGAAGGCAACGCCGCTGATGGCATTTTTGAAATGTTTCATTGGAGAACACATGGAAATGTACACGCCTGAAGTTATGATCTCTGAAGAAGAAATCGCCCTTCGTATTGAGGCCCTCGGTCAGGCCATCACTCGTGATTTTGACGGTGAAGAACTCGTGGTCATCTGCGTGCTGAAAGGCGCCTTCATTTTCTGCTCAGACCTCATCAAAAAAATTAATCGCCCCCTGACGTTGGAATTCATTTCATTGTCGTCTTACGGTGAAGGCACCCAAAGCTCGGGCAACGTTCGTCTAGACATGGACATCACGTGCAACGTTGAAGGCAAAAACGTTTTGATCGTAGAAGACATCGTCGACACCGGTCTCACTATCAAGACGTTGATGGCGATGCTCGCTTTGCGTGGACCCAAAGAAGTTCGTCTCGCTTCACTTCTCTATAAGCCTTCAAAACTCAAACACAAAGTGACCATCGATTACTTGGGCTTCGAGATCGAAGACAAGTTCGTCATCGGTTACGGCCTCGATTACGCCGGCCGCTACCGGGAGCTCCCTTATATCGGAGTTCTGAATGCGGGTAACTGAAGCCGGCTCCGTTCGCGTCGACCTCGTTGGCGGAACACTTGATATCGAGCCGATCAATTTGATTTTGAAAGACGTGTGGACGCTTAACGTGGCCACCGGTCTTAAGGCGCAGGTCATTCTCGAGAAGACCAGCTTCAAGGGTCTCGAGATCGTTTCGAGCGACTACAACAAAACATACAAATACGAAGAAGCAGAACTCACTGATGAGCAGGTGCTGTACTCACGCCGCTTTGAAGAGATGACGTTTGTGATTCAGATTCTCAAGCTCTTTGGCCTCACGACGAACTTGAAAGTCGAACTCATGAGCGGCGCTCCGGCGGGCTCAGGGCTGGGCGGTTCTTCGGCCATGGGTGTGACGCTTTATAAAGCGCTCTGCAAATTCACCGACCAAAAGTTTGATGTGAAAGAGGCCGTGCGCCGTGTGAAAGGCGTGGAGTCGCGCATTCTCAATCAAGGTGTGGCCGGTTACCAAGATTATTTCCCCGCTCTCGTCGGTGGCGTGCTCGCTCTCAAAGGTATCGAAGGCGATATCTTGATCGAGCAGCTCTATTCTCCAGAACTTAAAAAAGCTCTCGAAGACAATGTGGCGCTGGTGTACTCCGGTCAGAGTCGTGCTTCGGGGATCAATAACTGGGAAGTTTATAAAGGCTTCTTTGATAAGCGCATCGAAGTGGTGGAAGGTCTCGCGGCCATTGCGAAAATCTCCACGGACACTCGCCAGGCGATTCTCAAGAAAGACTGGAAGAAGATGCTTGAGCTCATTGGCCTTGAGGGCGAAGAGCGCGAAAAACTTTTCCCCAACATCACCACCGATAAAATCCGCGACCTCGCTTCCGCCTTGCGTGCTCAAGGGCATGCAGTGGG
>JBEIPE010000256.1:0-4287 GCA_040377215.1 Halobacteriovoraceae bacterium | reverse complement strand
TGGCTTCACGAATAAGCCACGACACCAAGGAAGACTTGCCCAAGCCAGGCGCTCCCCAAATTAAGACACGCAGCTGAGGAATTGTACGCAAGCTCTCCAACAAAAGCTGGATCGGTGTTTGCATTTCACCTGCCCACAAATCCCGATCTATCTCCGTTGAAGAAGCGCCCAGTGGTTCCAAAAGCACTTTGGTGACATCACTTTCTTCACCGTAAATGACCTCCAACATGGCCAACGGAATCTTTTCTTCGGACCACGAATTGCGAGTCGAAATAAGCCCCTTTCCCATCAGCCCATCCGGACCTGAAAGCGCTCGCACCACTTGATCTCGCCCTTGCCCTAAGATGAGCGGAGCAATCCGCGCGAGCGTGAGATCGCCAAACTTGTCCGCCAACACCTCACGCACCAAACTGCGAAACGGACGATAAACATCCAGCAGAAACACCAAGACAAAAAGGTCAACCTGCAACTCCGAAAGCTCAAACGTCGAGCGAATCGATTCGATCCGCTCCCACGAGGTGGGAGTGAGTGCCAACGGCTCTTTTTCATCCATCTCTACATTCAGTGCACGTGCGTACTGTTCAAGCTTCTCATTAAACATAACGACCTCCGCGGTACTCATTCATAAACTTCGTGGCCCCTTCGAGCGGCGGTAAATGCACAAGTCGCTGGTCACTCAACACGGACACATGATGCGCCCGAAGAGTGATGACGGCGTTCTTGCTGTCCCACTTCTCGATGGTGACCAAGACGAAGTACAGCGGCTTACCACCAGGAGCAATGAACTCCGCCTGCCGAGGCTTGGCGGTAAAGCTCCTTGAACCCTTTTCCTCCCCCGTCGACTTCACGTCGATGAAACAGTCCGGTAACTCGATGTCCACCGGTGAGTAAGGGTCCATGACCCACAACGGGTTGTCATGGAGTCGGCTCAGCCAAAGGCAGTAGCAGTTCTCTACAAGGATGCCGCGATAGCGCACATCCGCATTCGAGTACAGCTGCTGGAAGGCACGATACACCGCTGACTCTAGTGGTACCTCCACTACAGGGTAGGCCTTGATCAGTTCGAGTGTTGATAAGTTCATAGTTACTCCTTGATTTTTTTGATGACGTTCATGTTCTGAAAAAACACTGAATACTTCTGCGGATTACGAGTTCTCTCGCGAATGAGACAATTGAGACGAATTTTTTCCAGCTTCTCTACGGAGACAACAGACCCAAGCTTCGCCTCCGGCGTCACGATTCTGTTGGGCGTTGTGAGAATGATCGTGATGATCACTCGAGACACCATGTCGACGATCATCTCAATATGACCTTGGCGCAAACGCCAGATCTGCGAGGCAAACTTGCGAATCACTTTGAAGCCGCCCGCCTTGAGCTCTCGATTTACATAACCCTGACTCAGGTCACTCTCATCCATCCGCTCACGGGCATGAATTGAGTAAGTCAGAACGGGAAGGATTCGACCTTCGATCATCGCTTCAGCACAAATCATCATAAGGGCCTCCAGGTGTTTAGTTCCTTGGGCCCATTTTAGAGATTCCACGATTTTTAAAGTTAGCCGTTCTGATGTTGGACTTGGGAATGAAGGCCCGTCGGGTTCAATAGTTTCGAAGCCTTAGCACAAAGACCGCCTGACGATTTTGCTCAGATTTCGATGAGATATAACCGATACGTTTTTTATGAAATCCGCGCCCAAAAATCCAATGCACGCTGTATCTAGGCTCGTCACTGATCTCAATAGACGCCAAAAACATGTCACACAGTTTGTGCGGTTATTATCAGCTCATACTCACGTCTATGAGCGCATGCGGGCCCAATCAACTGACACGAGTGTGCGGAAGTATGATCCATTCATCGATGGGTATATCAACTTTTTGCAAACAACTTTGCCAACTGAACACCAACGATGGCTCACAGAATTTAAAGCTCATATAAAACGTGAGGAGTTTGATAAAGAATCCTCCCTCGTGCTCTATTACATGAAGAAATACCCACTCAGCGGGAAGTGGCTTTCATTCCTAAGCTACGTAGAGAACAACAAGCTTACGAAAGACATCACGCCTGATATGCGGGCGTCTTTTCAACTCTACGCCTCACGCTTTGAAGAATTTTTGATGTACGACATGCACGACAAGGCATGCCCGCTCTCAGGAATCGGTGTCGTCTGTAAGTTTATGGAGAATATGCCTACAATAGATCCGACCCTTTCAGAATCAGGCAACAACATCCTAAATATTCAACTCATCTGCACATACCTCAATGAACGTTGGGGCCCTGACTACGTGGCATTTGTATTAGAGGAAATCTCTGCAGTCACAATGGAAGATGGAAGCTACCTTAGTACCGAGAAAACAATACTACGGGGTAAAGAAAAAAAAGATTGGGAGAGCTGGGACGCTGTTTGCAAACAGCTGCTTAATTGCTTTATCCGCAATGAGTCACTCTCGAAACCAGAACAAGAAATCGACTTCAAAGAGAAGTGGCATAAATTGGATTTCGCAATCCCTTACAAAGAACTGAAAAGTGCTCTAGAAAACGAAGAGGCTTCCGCCTGGTTAAGTGAAGCGACCTCACAAATTAATCGTGATCTTAAAATCGTTCCCATTGAACATCGTAAACATCTGCAAAACCTACCAGACGCTTCCAATTTCTATTTGGGTTCTTTCAAAACGCTTATCTACACCGACGAATCTAAGGCAGTGGACAACACCACTAAAGCCAAAGACGTGAACTATAAATCATATTGTACGGTTGTAAAAAACTTTGGCTTTGACCTTTTATCAGATCACGACATTACATTAAGTGGGCTAGCCTTACGCAAAGATGCCTCACAGTCGATCATTAATTCTTTTGATACGGCCGATGGAATCATAAATCCCCAGAAGATGAAAACAAGCGCTTTCATCGAGAGCATTCCGGATAAAAGAAACCTTGAAGAATATTTCCATCGCTACTTCGAGACTGACAAAATTATTGATATTTTTGAGGGACACATAAAGAGACAGATTTCTTTCATGCGAAATCAAGCTGCGAGACAAGTCCAGTATCTCACTCCGAAAAATTCTTACGGGGCAAGTATCCCACCGAAAGACAAAACGCCTCTACAAGACATCGCTTATGTTTTCAAACACAAGCGCGCCAACCTAAAAGCTGCTTACTTCGCTGCAGCAGTGATTGCTTGTAGAGAAATAGCAGAAGAAGGAAAGCAAATAGACGCTGATGCGTTTCCCGTGTTTACATTCTTTTTTTGGTCACATTCGTCGATGACTTTTCTTGAAGACTTGAATGATCGCTTTAAAAAATCAAATACCATAATTCAAGATCCTGATCTCATGCCAAGCCTCCATGACATGGCCGCTTACTATTACGTAAGCAAGTACACCAAGCATGTGGAACAACACTTCTCTGTCGTTTCTGAATTATTTGAGTTGATCTCTAAAGAAGCAAAGAAAGCCGCCTAGCCCCCACTTCCAATAAAAACGGGCCCCCGAAAGGGCCCGTTTTCGAAAAACATCAAGTGTTACACACTATTTTTGTCTTTCTTGATATCAGTATCCATCTATCCCCTTAATAAAACTTCAAGCGCTTTTGTAAGTGTTGTGAATCCACCTTCACAACTCCAGTCATTCAACAACGGCCGTCATCATAGCTCCGTGCTATCAGCTCCCTGTGCACAATCAATAACCCTCGGAGTGAACATGAAATTATGTCTCGTACTTCTCAGTCTCACCCTGGCCTTCCAGGTCTTCGCCTCAGGCCCAGGAACCGTCGAAGGGATCTGCCAAGTCGGCAACAAGGCCGTCTCATTTAAAGCTCAGTCAGGTGAAAAAATCGCGCTCGGTATTTTTAGTGGCGCTGAAGGTGAAGCCGAATCCATCTACAACGTCTGGTCGGTGGAAGTCGCCAACTACCAAAGCACGCCCCTGCAATCTCACGGCGCACTCTTCATCGCACTCGCTCGCCCCGTAGGCGCACGTGTGGTGGTAGATCCACCCATGCTCTGCCCGCAACATCCGGAGTCTTTGCGCCTGCGCTGTGAACGCGTCAATCAAGACCGTCTTCCTCGCCTGGAAGTCAACACACAGACCTTTGAATTAGAAACTCGTCATGCGGGCGTGAGCGATCTATTCGTGGATCGCCGCTGGCACAAAACGGTCAACGACGGTTTCGCCACATCTCTGCAGGCCAAGGTCGATGGCCGCGTTGACCTCAACTGCATCGCGAAGTTCTCTATTGAATGATTAATCCACAGGCCACTCGAGCTCCTGAGTCGCCCGCTGGTTGAGA
>JBEIPE010000237.1:0-4569 GCA_040377215.1 Halobacteriovoraceae bacterium | reverse complement strand
GCCCGTGAAGTTGGTGCCGGCCTCTACCACGCGTGCAGCGGTTCTTACGACTTCACGTAAAACAGCTTTTTGTTTTACCAGTTTTGCGTAAGAAGCGATGTTCGCGGCTGAAGGAATATCTTCGGCAAGTGCGACGAGGGCAGTTTGTCCGCCGACTCTTTCGAGGCGGCCCATATCATTAAGTTTTGAGCTGACTGTGACTAGGTCAAACGGTTGAGAGCCCACGTGCAAATCGCGCATGGCCTCAAAGATCAGTCCGTATTGCGGATGATAAAAATCTTCTGAGCGAAGGCCCAAATCACTGATCTCATCGAACGATCTGTTATCGATAAGCAGCGAGCCGAGTACGGCCTTTTCTGCAGTGAAATCGTGAGGAAGTTCTTGGGTAATACGTTCGTTTGACATGCTCTAAGATTGCCATTTTTGAGGCCTGTCTTCAAAGCTCTATGTGCCAAAATAAAAAGAGGACCCCGAAGGGTCCTCTATATAAGATTTAAAGGAATTAAATCTTAGAGCTCTTCAGCAGCGCGTGCAGCGGCGTCAGCTTCTTCAGCAGCTTTTGCAGCGGCTTCAGCAGCGATTTTCGCAGCTTTCTTATCAGCGTTGCGTTTAGCAGCTTCCGCTTGTTGTTTCTTCAATTCTTCAGCTTGAGCTGGGTCAATCATGACCTTGATTTTGAAGTTAGCAACAACGTCGTTGCCGAACAAACGTGCTTTACAGTCGAAAGTACCGAGGTTCTTTGCAGAGCCTTCGATCGTGATCAAACGACGTTCAACATGAATGCCTTTAGTCTCCAACTCTTTGCTTACGTCTTGAGTTGTGACTGAGCCGAACATTTTACCGTTCTGGCCAACTTTCTTGATGATATCGAGAGTCAACCCCTCGAGTTTGCCTTTGATAGCAACGGCGCCAGCTTGTTCAGCTTGGATTTTTTTGCCGAGGGCTTTCTGGCGGTCTTTCAAGACGTTTGAGTTTTTACCGTCTGCAACCAACGCGAATTTGCGTGGGAGCAAGAAGTTGCGAGCGAAACCTTCCGCTACTGATACGATTTGTCCGATGTTGCCGAGGTTTTTCACCTTCTCAAGCAAGATAACTTTCATAGAGGCTCCTTAAAATTTGAAACTTTCTTTTTTAGTTTTTGGTTAAAATCAAACCAGGTGTCGAACAACCCCAAAAGGGCCAACAACCAAGGAACGAAGAAGACCACCGCCATCACGAAAAGTGTGCGAAAGAATCCCACGATTTGGAAGTGGTTGAGGAAGCCCAGAGCAACGCCGAATCCTTGGAAGAAATAGAACACTCCGATCGCACGCAAAATCACCAAACCGCCTGTCGTTCCCCATTCAGCAGAGACTTGGTCTCCCCAAACAGAAAGCGCCAAACCCGCCACCACTGCATAGACACCTGCGAGAGGCATCTTGAAGTTGAGCAACGTGCCCTCATCATACTGATGAGCTTGGTCGGGTTGAAGTAAGCGACGACCTTTCAATACGAGGTACATGTTGACCCACAGGACGAAAAACACGCCCATGAAAACATAACCAGGAATTGTATTGATCACGTCCTGAGCGATTTCCGCTACAGGGCGCGCTAAGCCTAAGTCAGCTAAGTCCTGCTGAAAGCTTCCTGCTTTTTTGGCCTCTTCCAAACGGACCAACACTTGCGACACTTCAGAGATCACGACTTCTTTAACGGTCGCGTTCTGTGAATTGACGTAGGCGTAGCCGGTGCCGAACAAAGCGGCGAGGAAAACGAGACCCGTGATAACCAAAGAGCGGACCGGACGCCATGAGCGCAAGACCGTTTCTGAAATCACAGCAGCAAACAATGCAAGACCCGCGTAACTTGAAGCGAGTGTGTAATCCAAGAAAACAAATTGCCCGAGGAGAATGCACACCACGAAACCGACAGCGACCATTCCATACCCACGCGCACGTCCGTACAACACAGTGGCCATGGCCAACGGGAACGGTGTGAACATGGCCATCAAATAGCTTAAGCACAGCACGACACTCGATGCGCCCAAGAGGAGCATGCGTGAAGTAGAGAGCTTAGGTGCTTGAAGGATCTCAGTGGACATTTACGACTCCAGCTTAACGAGCGATATCGCCAGATGTGTAGCTGATAAGACCCATAGTACGGCCGCGCTTGATAGCATCGCAGGCACGACGTTGGAATTTAGGAGTCAAACCAGTGATACGTGCTGGAGAAATTTTTCCGAACTCGTTCACCAACCAGCCGTAAGACTTTGGATCTTTCCAGTCTGGAGAAGTTTTCTTAGCTGAGAAGTAGCAAGACTTACGCTTAGAATACATGCGCTTTTCTTTATCGCCGCCTGCTTCTTCGCCCTCTTCACCCTCAACAGAAGCGTCAGCCGCTTGTGTGTGGTTAGGGTTCTTGTATTTCTTCGCGATGTCGTCAGTTTGTGAGTCATCACCCAACTTAACGATAATGAAGCGAACAACGTTTTCGTTAATGTGGAGTTTACGCTCAATTTCGTGGTTCACAGTGCCGGCAGACTTGTACATGAAGTAGAAGAAGTTACCTTTGCGAAGGCCAGACTCGAGGGGCTGAGCGAAAGTCTTCACTCCCCACGTGTCGTTCACGAGGATTTCTCCTCCGAACTCTTTAACTGTTTCTAGTACAAGATTTTTAGCGGCCGTGATGGCCTCTTCATTGGCGTCGGGTTTCACGACGAGCGCCGTTTCGTAGATCATGGTTCCTCCTGGGATATAATTATGCCCATGGTCTCAATTGCCATGAGCGGGGATAACCGAATAAATGTTCGGGGAATTTAGCGCGGCCATGCGGCGAAGTCCATGCTTTCAAGCATTTGACTTCGCGCGCAATAGCGCAGTTTTAGAATTTCGGTGAGTTAGCTAGGTCTCGTGACTGTAAATTTCGTGTTGTTCGATGTGGTAGCTATTGTCCGCTCTGATTAAAAGCGTCTTCTGATAAGTCTCTTCCATCATATCGATCATGCCGAACTCTTCACTCGAGAGACGCGCACAGACTTCCGGATGAGCGAAAATCGTCACCTTGGTGGCCTTGGTGCGCTTGAGCGTCTTACTGACTTCCCGGATGATCTCGTAGCTCACTGTCTCTACACTCTTCACACGGCCCACGCCTTCACAGTACGGGCAATGCTCGCACATGGTGCGAATCAGAGTGTCGCGCGTGCGCTTACGAGTCATCTCAACGAGTCCCAATCCAGAGATCGGCAGTACGTTTGTTTTTGAGCGATCTTTTTTAAGAGCTTCCAGCAGAGATTGATAAACCGAATGGCGGTTTTCTTCTTTCTCCATGTCGATGAAGTCAATGATGATGATACCGCCGCAGTTACGCACGCGCAGCTGGTAAGCAATTTCTTTCACCGCTTCGAGATTGGTTTTTAGAATGGTGTCTTCAAGCGTCTTCTTACCGACGAACTTGCCCGTGTTCACATCAATCGACACGAGTGCTTCTGTCTGGTCGATGTTGATAGAGCCACCTGACTTCAGGAATACTTGATTCGACAACGCACGCTCAATCTCAAGATCAATGCCGAACTGTTCAAACACTGGCAATTCGCCGTCGTGTTGTTTGAGCTTGGCCTTGAGATTCGGCAAGTAGCCCTTAGTAAATTTCTCCACCTGGCGCATAACGGATTTTGAGTCGACGACGATTTGATCGACGTCTTCATCCGTGATGTCGCGCAAAGCACGCTGAACAAAGGTCAAATCTTGATGAAGCTCGCAGGGCGCTTTCGCCTTCTCGAGTTTTTTCTGGGTGTCCTTCCAGATCTTGACCAACATATTGTAGTCGTTCTTTAGGATCTTATAGCTCTGCCCTTCCGCTACTGTGCGCGCGATGATGCCGCAGCCTTCTGGGCGAATGCTATCCAGCACGTCCTTAAGACGCTTGCGCTCTTCTTCGCTTTCAATACGACGTGAGACACCTGTGTGCTCAATGAACGGCATGTAGACGATATGGCGGCCAGCGAGAGTGATGTGACGAGTGACCCGTGGGCCCTTCGTTGAAATCGGCTCTTTGGCGATTTGCACGACGATCTCGTCGCCTTCCTTGAGGAAGTCTTGGATTTTTACATCCGGACGAAACTTCATATCCACGGTTTCGGTGAGAGAAGAAAGTTCATCGGGAATGACTTCGCCCATGCGCCGAGAAGCCGGAGGCTCACCCGTTTGCGCTTTCTCCATCGCCGCACGCTGCTCATCGAGTGTGGGGATGTAGGCATCGTCTACATAGAGGAAAGCCGCGCGCTCTTGACCGATATCAATGAAAGCTGACTGCATGCCCGGAAGGACACGCAGAACTTTTCCGAGATAAATGTCACCGACGGTGGCTTTTTGATGATGGTGCGAGTGTCGCTCCACCAGAAAGTCCAGGATCTCACCATTCTCAATGAGCGCAATACGGCACTCATTGTGAGTCTGATTGATCACAAGTTCCTTGGCCATGAATGTCCTAATCGTAAAAACTTTAAAAACTAAAAATCGGTAAAAACCGTAAATTACACACAGGATACCGTTTCTGGTGCGGCGAGAAAAGGCGCGGCAAATTAGACCGGAG
>JBEIPE010000029.1:0-14867 GCA_040377215.1 Halobacteriovoraceae bacterium | reverse complement strand
TGGAAGGGAGCGATCGATTGTGTCGCTTGAGCGAGGGCCGCTTCACGCTGATTCAATTCTGCTTGGGCCTGAGCCACGCCAGCGTCCGCTGCAGGAACTTCAGCTTGCGCACGTTGAAGTTGGGCTTCGTTCTGGTCTTTTTGACGGCGCACCTGCGGAAGGTCACGCTGATCGCGTTGGTTACGAGCGATACGCTCTTTGTGTTGGTCTTGGAGGTTCATGCGACGGCCATCAAGCGCCTGCAATTCTTTTTCTGCACGATCGAGCACTGCCATCGATTCGCGTTCTTCACCGACTTCACGGTCAAGTTGGTCGCGCATACGGCGTACATCTTGGCGAATGGCCTGAAGGCGGTTGGCGATGTTGAGGCGCTGATTCTCTTCTTGCGTCCAGCTTTGACGAAGTTGTGTCACTTGAGTTTCGATGTTGCGAAGATCTTGGCCTACGCGATCGATGGTCGTTGAAAGAGAGCGAATCTCCGTCTCAAGCGAAGCGATGCGGGCCTGCATGTCTGAGATGCCGCGTGAGAGTTCCGCATTGCGTGCCGGAAGTTCTTGGCGATCGCGGTTCATGTTCGTAACTTCGGCCGTGAGGCGCGTGCGCTCTTCTTGCTTTGAAGCGAGCAACTCGCGAGCATCATTTAATTTATTTTGTAGGCCATCGAGCACACCACGGTAGCGGATGTGATCCACTTCATCTGGCATGGTTTGCGCCAAGACCATAGATGGTGTGAGAGAAAACAACACGACGCTAGTGAAAGCACGGAAATGCTTTTTCATGGGGTACGACTCCTGTTCGATAGACCAATTCTCGCTAGGATATCGAAAATGGGTGTCGTGCAGGGGCGAGCGTGTAAAAAGGTAAGACTCCCTAAATGATCTTATGGAATCAACAAGCGACCAGAGAGGAGTTCGCAAAGATTGTGAGGCAGGGGTCAGTGGCCCGTGCCAGCGCTGCCTTAACGAATGGTCACAAAACGGATGGTGTCTTTCTTAATGATCTCTTCTTCCACGCCCTCGATTTCAATAGTTCCGATGATATCGCCAGTGGGAGAAGCCTTCGTGACAGTGATAACAGCGGTTCCCTCGTCCTGAGCGATGAGGTTCCCCTCTCCTTTCTTCCAGGTCTTCGGGTCAGCGCTATTTTCTTCTTCCCAGTAGTACCACTCACTCGCCACGGTCAATTCATCGTTGCTGAGGTATTCGCAGACTTCCGCGTAGATTTCGTCTCCGGCCTTATTAAAGGAATAGAAGCCCAAGGTCTTGCCCTGAGCATTGTTAATCAACTTGGCCTCTGTGAGACCCTTCTGCTTCCACTCTTTAATAGTGTCTTTAAGGTTTTTAAGCTGGTCAGCTGAACAAGGTTTTAGTGGGGTCGCCGCAAAAGCGCTGGTTGTGAGCAAAGAGAGTCCGGCTGCGATTAGAAGTGTTTTCATAGAAGCTCCTGGTTATAGGCAGCGTTCTACGTCCACAATAAGGGTCCGAAAATGGGTGTTGTAAAAAGGAGCGGACTTTACAGGAACGGAGCTATTTCTTTGGTTTTGCGTGAAGAGTTTTTTCAGCTGCTGTCGCTTCGCGGACATCGTTACTCTCGACCATGTCCCTCTCGCCCACTTTGATTGAGTAGCCTTTCTCGTAGCGTAGTTTTTCTACAATCGTTCCAAACCCTGATTCTGTTTCATTCACCCAGCTAACAAATGTGCCTCGAATTAAGATAAGACCTCCAGGGTCGACTAAGGTTGGGTGATTTACGCTGTCTGTAGTTCTTGCTGATTGGCCTCATATTTCACAGGCTTCCCACCTTTATAAAGGTGCTTCTTCTTTGGATCGTCTTTTACGTAATAGGTAAAACCATTGGCCTGGTAACTCACCAAAATACCCACTTGTGATTTTTTGAGAGAGATTTCTGTGCCCGTCGTAAGCATGATTTCTGATTTCATATGAATTCCAAAAAAAAAGCCCGGCGTAAGCCGGGCCTTTTAAGTTCTAGTTTGCTACTTCGGTCAAGCCGTCGTCTGATGCCAGCACCTTGAGTGCGCGTGTCTTCATGAATTCCTCTGGTTTAGAGAGGTTCAAGGCGATACGCAATACTTCTTCAGCGTCTGAGACACAGCGGATATCGATACCGCTCTTGATCTCGTCTGGAATCTTCGCAACGTCTTTGCGGTTTTTCTCAGGGCAGATCACAGTTGTGATGCCGGCCTGTTTCGCCGCCAAGATCTTCTCTTTCAAGCCACCGATCGGAAGGACACGACCGCGCAAGCTGATTTCACCGGTCATAGCAACATCTTGGCGAACCGGGATGTTAGCAATGGCCGAAGTCAAAGCTGTCGCGAGAGTGATACCCGCTGATGGGCCGTCTTTCGGAGTCGCGCCATCTGGAACGTGGATATGAATGTCGTTCTTGTTGTACCAGTCGTGGTCAACACCCAAGCGGCCCGAGATCGAGCGGACGTATGAGTAAGCAGCTTTCGCTGATTCCTGCATGACTTCGCCGAGCTTACCGGTGACTTGAATTTTGCCGTTACCTGGAACAGTGACCACTTCGATGTTCAGCATGTCGCCGCCCACTGAAGTCCAGGCCAAACCATTCACCAAGCCAACTTGTGGTTGGTCTTCACGTGCATTCTTCTCGTACTTGATAGGACCGAGGTACTTCTCAAGGTTCTTCTCAGTGATCGAGAACTTGCGACCTTCCTTCACATCTTCAGTCACGACTTCCGTCGCGATCTTACGAGCGATGGTGTTCATCTGGCGCTCAAGCTCACGTACGCCTGCTTCACGGGTGTAACCCATAACAACAGTCGACAAGGTCTTATCAGCAACCAAAACCGGGTAGTCTTTCAAGCCGTGAGACTCAACAGACTTCGGCAACAAGTACTTCTTCGCGATCTGCATCTTCTCTTCTGGTGTGTAGCCAGCGATGTGAATCATTTCCATACGGTCACGCAATGGACCTGGGATTTGACCGATGTCGTTCGCCGTCATGATGAACATGACTTTAGAAAGATCGTATTCACACTCTACGTAGTGGTCACCGAAGTTTTTGTTCTGAGCTGGATCCAACACTTCCAACATCGCTGCAGCTGGGTCGCCGCGGAAGTCAGAAGACATTTTGTCGATCTCATCCAAAAGGATCACTGGGTTTGATGTACCAGCTTTCTTCAAAGCTTGGATGATCTTACCTGGCATCGCACCTACGTAGGTACGGCGGTGACCGCGGATTTCAGCTTCATCACGTACGCCACCCAATGAGATTCGCACAAATTTGCGGCCCAAAGATGTCGCGAGTGAGGTCGCGATCGATGTTTTACCTACACCTGGAGGACCTGCGAGGCACAGCAAAGTACCGCGAGTGTCGTTCTTAGTGAGTGAGCGAACAGCGAGGTATTCCACGATACGCTCTTTCACGTCGTTCAAACCGAAGTGATCAGCGTCGAGGATTTCGCGTGCTTTGTTAACAGAGTTATCGTCCTCAGAGAATTCGCCCCAAGGAAGAGACAACATCCAGTCGACGTAGTTGCGGACAACCGCAGCTTCCGCTGACATAGGTGACATGCTCTTGAGCTTGCGAATTTCTTTGGCGGTCTTTTCACGAGCGTCGTCTGGCATGAGTTTAGCTTTGAGCTTCTCTTCCATTTCGCCGATGTCAGACTTGTCGTCTTTGTTGCCGAGTTCTTTTTGGATGGCATTCATCTGCTCATTCAAATAGTACTCTTTCTGAGACTTTTCCATCTGAGTCTTCACGCGAGAGCGGATGCGCTTCTCAACGTTGATGATCTCGATTTCACCTTGCATTTTCTCGAGGAGAAGTTGCAAGCGTGTATCAACGTTTGTGGCGTTGAGGATTTCTTGTTTCTCAGGAATCTTCATCGTCAAATGAGCGACGATGATGTCGGCCAAACGAGATGGATCATTGATCGAGCTGATGCTCATCAACAACTCTGGTGGAATACGTTTGTTGAGTTTCACGTATTGTTCAAAGATGTTTTTCACTGAGCGCATAGAGGCTTCCGTCTCTACTTCGCTATGAAGAACGTCTGGGCATTTCACCACATCAACGAAGTAACCTTCGTCGAGGCACTTAAAGCCATCAATGCGTGCGCGGTACTTACCTTCAATAAGGACCTTGACCGTATTGTCGGGCAAGCGAAGCATCTGGATGATGCTGACCACGGTGCCGATGTCGTAGACATCTTCACGCTCGGGGTTCAACACCGATGCATCCTTTTGGGTTACGAGGAAGAGCTCATTGCCAGCCTTAGCGGCTTTCTCGAGAGCAGCGATTGATTTCTCGCGTCCCACGAAGAGTGGCACAACCATATGCGGGAAGATGATCACATCTCGCAAAGGAAGGAGAGGAAAGCTGTTAACAGATTCAGACTTCTTGTCGGACATAGCACCTCCTGCGCCACATTCGGTTCTCTACAGCAAGAGAACCCTAAGAACATTGTCCCATGCCGAATTGATTTTTTGATAGCAAAAAAAGGGAGGCAATTTCATCCGCGGGGTGATTTTATTTAAGCTGGCGAAGTAGTGAGAATATTTAAGAAACGTGTCTAACCGCCCCTTTCTCTCAACTAAATCTTAACTGTAATAATTTCAAGGGTGTTACCCAAAGTGCTCCCGATTGTGAGAGCAAGCCAGGTATTCAAGGCTACGTGGGCCCTTTGTGGCCCCGAAGGATTCTTATGAAACGGATTTACTCGTTTGCTGCCCTCTTTGCGATCAGCACTCAATTGGCCCTTTCGGCCATGCCTCGCTGGTCCTACGATGCGGGCCCAGATCCAAAAACAAAGATGGGTAAAGAGCTCATTGATCTCACGGCGGCCATTCCTAATATGCCAGCTATGTCTGAGAAGTTGATGGGCGAACAAAAATTCCGTCCCGCCTTCGGCCCTGTGCCTTGGAGAATGCTACAAAAAGCGAACTCAGTGAAGATTCTCTTCATTGGTCAGGACGCCACTCATATCGCGGAAGCTGCTGGTCGTCCCGCGACGGCAGGTTTCGGTGGACGCGCGCAAGACTTAGCGGCTTATTTCGGTGTTAACGAAGGCGCAGCCTTTATCAATACATATGCATTCACGATTAAAGGTCAGTACGGCGCATTTGATACTCCTTATGTATTGCAATCGGCCGGAGCTAACGACATTCGCTTCGCTCGTCTTTTGGATAATAGCTTCTGGCTCTTGAGCCATGACCAAGCTTCTCCAGCAGCGAAGTGGCGTAACGACTTGATCGACTGGATCATTCGTAACAACAAAGACTCGTTGAAACTGATCGTGACTTTCGGTGGCGCTGCTAACGATGCTATCGCGACTTTCATTGAAGGCCGCGGCGGTAAAGTTGAGACTCGTCTCTCGAACCAAATCAAACAAATCCAGATTCCAGAAATTAGCGTTGAGTACGCCGGTGGTAACTACGAATACCCTGCTCTCTTGAATGAGCAAGGCAAAGATCTTTACGCCGAAGTGATGGGTCGCAGAATCGACTACACCAATGAAGCTGAGCAGGCGGCGGTCAAAGCTGATCTTGGCGTGAACGAAGCCACTTACATCTCAAAAATGGTATTCTCTAAGGGCGGGCCGTTGAAAAACGGTATCCTTCACCCGGCGCAGTTGGGTGGTTTTGAGCTGGATAAGATCAGCATCGCTGGCCAGATCACACGTTCACTTAAAGGCCTCAAGCTTAATGACAAGACGGCCGTGACCCAAGAGCTATTGGTCGTAGAACTTCCCCACCCGACCAGCCTCAGCACCATGACCAACGTGGCGGCTTCGACGGCCGTAGGTAACAAACTTAAAGTACTCGCTCCCTACGTCTCTAAGGGATGGAAAATCCCGGCCGATCCAGCGATGACGAACAGCTTCGCGTTGGGACAACCTTACAAGTACGCTCGCGCCGACATCGGCCCTGAGTACTACGACTTCGGAACCCCCGGCACACGCATGGTTCCCGTCTCAACAGCATCACGCATGAGCGGCAACAATCACGTTATCGTGTTTGGTACCCGTGATCGCGCGGGCTTTGATATGGGTAAGATCAAAGCGATGACAGACGTTCAACCTAACGAAGCCCTACCGGCCGAAGAGCTTTTCACCACTCGTCCACGCAGCATGGGTCTTCGTTATGTCTTTGATGCCGGCCCGGGCGAAGCGATGGCGCGCTTGATGAAAGAAAACCTGGACATGAAAGCGATCTACGCCCTGAAGCCAGGCATGACATTTGCGAAAAATGGCATCGATGCTTACTACGTTAAAACTCACCCGGACATCGGTGACTTTGGTCACTACCGCGGTACTTTCCAAGCTCCTCAAGCCATCATCATCGCTGATCCGGAAGGCTACGATGATTTGATCACGGCCCGTGCTTTGACCGGTGCTCGTGGACAGATGCTCCAAGGTCTCATGACTGATATGGGTATCAATGACAAATACCTCGTCTTGAAGACAGTACCTTTCGGTATGGATCAAGCGACAGCAAGTGATTGGACATATGTATTGAACGCGACCAACACTTACCGCGAGAAGCTTTTGCTTGAAGCCGTAAAATCGAATCCAAAGTTCATTCTTGCAGACGGTGCTTCTGCCGTTATGGAAGCTCGTCGAATTCTTGGAACATCACGCATCCCGATCATCAACATCAATCGTTCGGCCGGAGCCCAAGGCTTCACCGCTGCTGCTGCTGAAATCAGCAAGATCTCAGGCTTTGCTGGTAAGAGCTTTAAGGGCAGAGCTCGCAATATTCCACGCTCTCATCTTTCATTCTACGCTCGTAGCTGGGAAGGCACTTCAGGCGACAGCGTGATCGCAGCGAACGACAAGTTCCGCGGCTTCGCCTTCGCAGTGGTCGCTCCTGCATGGGCCTGGAAGCAGAAAGCGTTGGATGGCTTTAGTGGTGTTGATAACATCGACGGGCTTCTCCAGAAGCTTCAGGACAACAACGTCCGTATGCCAGGCGAGCGCATCCCTCAGTTCTTGCAACGGGTGGATGTTGACCCAAGCTTGGTGTGGTTCGAAGCACTTAAGCAGTTCTTTAAAGTCGCCTAATGAAACTTTTCGCTCTTATCTTTTCAATCGTAACCAGCATGGGAGTGGCCAACGCCGCTCCCTTGCCTTTTTCAGCGCAAGGCCTCAGAGGCACAGATGAGGTCTTCTTGCCTCACGCCGGCCCGGGCCGCTATGACAGCTATCTCGCGTTGAATTTACCATTTGCCCCAGCTGCTGAGCTTCGTAGCGCTGTGGAAGCCCAATTCCGCGTCACACTCAAACACAGAGGCGAAGCCCACGTGACGGTGGTTACACCTGTTGAGTTTTGGGATGTCTTAAAACCGCTAGGCATGACCATTCAAGAGATTGATCAGATCGCCCTTGAGTCCGGCCTGCAAGAGCTTCCTGTGAGCGCGGTTTGTTTGGGACGTGGTCAGTTGGAAATCAATCGCAAGCTTGAGAGCACATTCTACGTCGTGGTCAAAAGCCCAGAGCTTGTGGCCTTACGGGCACGCATTCAGCAACGGTTTGAAGAATTGGGTGGCACTCCGGGTGCGTTCACTGCTGAAACGTTCTATCCGCATATCACCTTGGGCTACACCGAACGTGATCTTCACGATACGGATGGCGTATTTAAAGATGATAAAACCTGTGTGGAAGATCTCGTCGTACAGTAGAAACAAAAAACCCGCCTTGCGGCGGGTTTTTCGATTAAGAAGCGTTTTCGATTTTCTTGGCCGTCTTCACCGGCGACTTACTCTCAGCTTTCTTCTTGCGCTCACCCTCGATCAACTGCGGCTTACCTTCACCAGTGATCATCTCGCGAGTCACAATACACTTCGAGATCTTCTCGTTGCTCGGAAGGTCGTACATCACATCGAGCATGACTTGCTCAATGATGGCACGTAGACCGCGAGCACCGGTTTTACGAACGAGGGCCGTCTTAGCGATTTCGCGAAGAGCGTCTTCTTGGAATTCAAGCTCGATACCATCAAACTCAAAGAGCTTTTGGTACTGCTTCGTGATGGCGTTTTTCGGCGCTGTCAAAATCTGCATCAACGCTGATTCATCGAGCTCTTCCAACATCGCGTTCACTGGCAAACGGCCGATGAATTCTGGAATCAAACCAAAGCGGATCAAGTCACCTGGCTCGATACCGCCAAGGCTTTCAACGTTGGTTTTCTTCTCTGTGTTCTCTTTTTTCGTGAGGCCCACAGCTTTGTTCTTGGTCATACGCTGTTCGATGATCTTATCGAGACCAACGAATGCACCCGCCACGATGAACAAGATGTTCTTGGTGTCGACCTGGATGTATTCCTGCTGAGGATGCTTACGGCCGCCTTTCGGTGGCACGTTTGAGACCGAGCCTTCCATCAACTTCAAGAGGGCCTGCTGAACGCCTTCACCACTCACGTCGCGAGTGATCGATGGGTTTTCAGACTTACGTGCGATCTTATCGATTTCGTCGACGTAAACAATACCGCGCTGAGCGCGTTCCACGTCGAAGTCACAGTTCTGCAAGAGAGCGAGAATGATGTTCTCAACGTCCTCACCGACGTAACCAGCTTCAGTCAATGTCGTCGCATCGGCGATCGCGAATGGAACGTTCAAATATTTTGCGAGCGATTGCGCGATCAACGTCTTACCTGAACCCGTTGGGCCCGCGAGAAGAATGTTTGATTTCGCCAATTCCACTTCATCCCCATCACGACCTGACGGGCGGTGAGAAATGCGCTTGTAATGGTTGTGAACCGCAACCGAGATGATTTTCTTGGCGCGATCTTGGCCGATCACATAATTATCCAAGTGGAGTTTAATCTCATGTGGCTTAGGAACATTATCCACAGCTGTTTTTGCGACTGTCTTGATCGAATCTTCGTAGATGATGTCATTACAAAGTTCAATGCACTCGTCACAGATGTAAACGCCTGGGCCAGCAATGAGCTTCTTCACTTCTTTTTGCGTCTTACCGCAGAAGTTACAGTTAAGAGCACCGTAGTTGCCGCCGCCTAATTTATCCTTCGTGGTCATGTCTATCCTTCGCTCTAAAGATACGTGTTAAGTGAATTACGCTTTCTTAGGTGTCTTGCCCTTGGGATCGATGATGTTATCGATCAAACCAAATTCTTTCGCCTGAATAGGGCTCAAGTAGTTATCACGGTCACAGGCCTTCTCAACCACGTCGTATTTCTTGCCTGTGTGCTTCACGTAGATTTCGTAGAGCTGGCGCTTCAAATCCAAAACTTCTTTGGCTTGAATTTCAATGTCCGAGGCTTGGCCGCGAGCGCCGCCCAACGGTTGGTGAATCATGATGCGTGAGTGAGGCATAGAGTAACGGTGACCTGGCTCACCTGCTTGCAACAGGATTGAACCCATGGAAGCCGCCATGCCTACGCAGTACGTGTAAACCGGGCAGGCCACGTGTTGCATAATATCGTAGATACCCAGGCCCGCGTACACTGAGCCGCCTGGTGAGTTGATGTAGAAGTGAATCGGCGCTTCTGAATCACTCTGCTCGAGGAAAAGAAATTGCGCGACCAACAAGTTTGCGACTGTGTCGTTCACATCTGTTCCGAGGAACACAATACGATCGAGCAACAAACGCGAGTAGATGTCATACTGACGTTCACCACGTGCAGTTTGTTCAATAACGATAGGGTTTGGAATATAGCCTTTAGGGGTTTCCATCCGTGTTCCTTCTTTCAATAGTGACTGACTAAGATATTCAGACTTTTCGGCGTAACAGGTTAAATCTTGAGCTTAAATTTAACCCGGAAAGGCTTTCCGGGGAATGAACATTCGATGTTAGACAACCTTGCCGAGTGGACACGGATTGTCTTGAATTTTTCCCAGGTGAGGCCTAGTCTCATCCTCGCTTGACCAAATTATTTCAACCCACCGCAAGGAGATTTCCATGGCTCGTTTAGTTGGCAACCCGGCCCCTTACTTCAAAGCTCCAGCTTTGGTGAACGGCGAAAACAAAACTATTTCTCTCGACGATTACAAAGGTAAGTGGAAAGTCTTGTTCTTCTACCCACTCGACTTCACTTTCGTATGCCCTACTGAGATCATCGCTTATTCAGACGCTGCTGATAAATTCAAGGCCATCGGCTGCGAGTTGATCGCTTGCTCTGTAGACAGCTACTTCTCTCACTTGGCGTGGACAAAACAAGACCGTAAAGATGGCGGCTTGGGCGAAGTAAAATTCCCAATCATTGCTGACTTGAACAAGAAAGTGGCTCGTGACTACGAAGTTCTCGTTGGAGAAGAAGTAGCTTTGCGCGGCTTGTTCATCATCGATGACAAAGACGTGATCCAGCACTCAACCATCAACAACCTCTCTGTAGGCCGTAGCGTTGAAGAGACCATGCGTTTGGTTGAGGCGTACCAGTTCACAGCGAAGTCAGGCGAAGTCTGCCCAGCTAACTGGAAAAAAGGCGCTGACACCATGAAGCCAGATACTGCTGGCTCTAAGACTTGGTTCAAAAAGAACGCTTAATCCCGAGCTTTTCACTCAGGACCATAGGGGCCCCACTTGCTGGGGCCCTTTTTTTCGCCTTTTTGGCCAAAATGACTCCCCGTCCCAATGTAAGAAGCCGTAAGTGTGGGTGCTTTTCTTCTCGTTTTACGCACCAAATCACAGTATTTTTTACACCTTAGCTCATCTGCCTCTGGGTATTCTTGAGGTTCCGCGAACGAATCCTTATAAGCTCCTTAACGCCATCGTGACGTACCAATGCCTGGCATCAGGCTTGCTCAAGTAGTGGCAGGGGGAAGTTTTACGGGAGTAGCAAGGACGCTACAGACCGAGCAAAGTGAGGGGAAATGGGACGCATTGAAAAGAGAGGCGCAGAAGTCATCGACTTACTGGCCCTCAGGGAAAAACGCTTACGTGAGAAGACACAAGAAGAGTACAGCAACTACCTACACGGCCTGGGAGTCTCCCAGCTCGAAGGAGAGGCCCATCATCTTCTTGAAGAGTTCTCAGGGCAAAATTTTGGAACTGACTACGCACAACGTGTGCAATTGCTGCTAACAGAACTGGCCGGCCGTGCTGATGAACCCTTCCGGGGTGCAATCCAGCGACTGGGCATTCAGATGAATAGTGATCTGTAGTTTTTACAAGTTCTAAGTCTTAACTAGCATTCTTCATGCATAATGCGTCCTTCGAGGCGAGTTGCATGAAGAATGTTTTTCCCAAAATAATTTTCGGTCTGTTGTGCGTTTTTGCGATCAATTGCAAGAACGTAAATGCTTATGAAGGTCGCCCTGAGCGTCTGATGCCTCAGGCCCACGCCGCGATTGATAAATCAAAACTCGATGCTTTCGGAAAAGTCTTTGGCCGTTCGGCGCTCTGCCAATGGGGCACTGTCGAGGGACTCGCCCTACTCAAAGCGGGCCTCCCTGAGTCGGCAAAAAAAATGATCAACGAAATCACGCTCGATCATCAAGGGCATTTGACCAAACCACGCTTTGCAGGTTTCTGGGCCTACTACGAACAAAACTATAATCTCAAAGTTTTCGACAAAAGCCGCACGCTCCTAGCGGAAGGCAAAGTCGAATGCCATTACGGACTCGACACCGCCAAGAGAGACGCTGATCTCAATCGTCCGTTGGACTACTACACAGTGAAAAGTTGTCGGGTGATTGTTTTTGAAGCGCGCACTTTTGCTCAGCCGGCCACTCGACGCGAGTGCGCAGTTTTCCGCCAGCAATTATAGCCATTGCAGCGAGCGGTAATCCAATGTCACACGGTGGCGGAGTTCGGCCACTTTCGTGAGTTTCTCGTAGCCTAAAATATCAGCGAGAGCGCGAGTTTTGAGTCGGATATCTTCATCTGTATTCCAAGAATCAATCAACATCTGCAAATAGATCAAGTTACTGGAAAAGACCGAAACATATTCGCTGATGATACGACGTTCGGCCTCACCCAGATTTAAAAACTGAATGCCAAAACGCGCTTGAAACACATCATCTACATCTGTCGTCACCCCGACTCGACGAACCATCTGGGCCTGGGTGCGGATAACTTTTGAGGGGAACAAATCCAGCGCGAAGGTTTGCATCTTCAACAAACTGAAGTTCTTAAAATAAGGATAGGTTGGGAGTTGGAGCATAAGCGGAACACGCTCAGTGGACGGAAACTCCGGGAGCTCATCCAAGAGGATGCCTCCCTCTGAGAGATTCACGGCACGTGCTTTATGCACGTGCCCTTCGTCACCAAACAGCACGGGCCCTTTAAAAGGCGCACGTAAATGCGCCCGCTGATACCCGCGCTCTTTCTTCATAGCAATTTCGACGCGATCTCAGACAGAGGAGAGCGCTCGCCCACTTGTAGCTTCGTGTGCGCAACGATGTCTTCGCCTTTGAGTTTATCGATGCAATAAACCAAACCGTTATTCAAAGAATCCAGGTAAGGGTTATCGATCTGCTCAGAGTCACCGGTCAAAACGATCTTCGTGCCTTCGCCAGCACGCGTGATGATGGTTTTGATTTCATGCGGAGTTAAGTTTTGTGCTTCATCCACAATCATAAACTGCCCTGGCAATGAGCGACCACGGATGTACGTCAGTGGCTCAACATGCAAGAGACCTTGGTTGATCAATTCATCCCAAGTGGTCATTTCATTACGTGCGCGCTGGTTACCGAAGAGGAAGTCGATGTTATCGAAGATCGGCTGCATCCACGGGCCGAGCTTCTCATTGATGTCACCGGGCAAGAAGCCCAGGTCACGGCCCATGGGGACGATCGGGCGAGACACGAGTACGCGGCTGTAGTTTTGTTTGGTGATGGCACACTCAAGACCCGCAGCGATCGCCAACAAGGTTTTACCGGTACCCGCTTTACCGACCAATGAAACCAAGTTGATTTCGTTGTTCAAAAGCGCATCGAGAGCAAACTGCTGCTCGATGTTCTTTGGGTGGATCCCCCACACGCCTTCTTTCGGACGAATGAGAGGAACGATGCCGCCCTTACGGAAGTGGTAACGGCCCAAAGCTTTTTTGAAAGGATTGTTTTTATCCGTGAGAATCAGATATTCGTTCGGATAAAGATTGATGATGTCGCCTGGTTCAATTTTCAAGAAACGTTCTTTCTCGAAAATCTCGATGCGCTCAAGATCCATCTCGACCGTGCGCTGACCCGAGTAGAGTTCGTCGATGGAGATATCAGTTGTTTCGTAATCTTCCGCATTGATGCCAACCGCATCACTCTTCAAACGAAGGTTGATATCTTTCGTAATGAGTGTGACGTTCTCGCCAGCTTCTTTGAGTGTCACAGCACTCGCAAGAATCAAGTTGTCATTGATGAGAGGGTTAAGGCCTTCGCCTTTCGCACTCTTGATATCTTTAACCACGCTGATGACAAGCATCCCGCCGTGATCAAGAAGCACACCCTTCATCAGGGAGCCCTTCGAGCGCAAACCATCGATCAAACGCGCGAAGTAACGAGCGTTACGTCCGATTTCGTTTTGATCTTTTTTGAATTTATCGAGTTCCTCTACAACGGTGAGAGGGATAAAAACTTTGTTTTGCGGACCGAATTTATTGATAGCAGTGGGATCGAGAAGAAGGACGTTGGTGTCCAGAATGAAAGTCTTGTTCAAAAGCACTCCTGGGCATTAGTGGAAACCATCCGGTGGTCTCTGCCCAAATCATAGAATGCTCAAGCATCAAATGAAAAGTCGAATAAACTCACATAAAGCACGAAGCGCTCACTCTCCGTACGGCGATAAGCTCCGCCTGCTTCAACGCCGTAGAATCCGGCGGTCGCTTTGAAGAACCCAACATCTACGCCAAGGCCGTAAGAGAGATATCCTGCATTGAAACCTGCCAAAGCGCTGACACCTGGGACGCCGAGCTCTAGGCCCACGCGCACTCGCTCCATCATCTCCATCTCCTGCGTCAATCCACGGATATCCACAGAGAAAGTCCCTTTGAAAACAGCACTCCGATGCATCCAGGCGGCACCCAAATTCACCTGGTCTCTCATAGGCGCGACAGTCTTATTCTCGTCATTTTTTGGAACATCAAAATCAGTGGTGGTGATATCCAAAGCCGCTAGTCCAAACACAACTTGGTTTGGCCCACGGCGAATGACATGTTCCAGGCCCGCGTCAAATCCCCACGCGGAACCTTCAACCAAACCCAGACGACGGACGATCTCATCCATGTCTTCTTCCGAATCAATATAGTCAAGTAAGTCCGTGCCCGTCAGTGAGTAGCCATCATAAAGGCCTTTGCGTTTGACGTACTTCGCGCCAATCCCCACCGTGGTCTGCTGACCTGCCACACTTTTCCCACCGATCCGGCCCGGGCCAATAGGAATTCCCACACCCATGACAAAGCCGCGATCTGAACGATAATCCACATCAAGCGTGGGATGAATGCGATTGCGCAAAAGCAAATCGGCCTGCTCACTGGCAATGAGATTGAACCCAAAATTGAAAAGCTTAAAGCCTGGCACGATGTTGGTTCCGATGTGGACCGGATAATCCATGATCACATCAGCAACACCGTTGGGCGTATCTGGAAAATCTTCAAACTTATCCATGTCACTCAGGACGTTGGTACCGCTGACGGTTGGATTGAAGGGATAAAATGTGAAGTCTCGTGAGTGGCGACCCATCGAGGCCGGGTTATAGAACAGGGTGTATTCGTCGGTGTTCACCGCCGTCCATGCATCCCCCATGAGAAGTCCGCGTGGAGAACGAATGCCCACAGGCCCTTCGAAGGCCTGTGCATGCAACGTAATGAGGAGAGCGAAAAGAAGCAACCTCAGGGCAATCCTCCCTCAAAGAGAGAGGCCAAATAAAGTTGAATCGTGCGATCACTAGTTCCCGCGATGGTCTCGCAATCCACTTGCGCCAGTGTTTCGATCA
>JBEIPE010000451.1:0-1703 GCA_040377215.1 Halobacteriovoraceae bacterium | reverse complement strand
GGCCTAAATTCTTCCGTGCGCTCTATAGTCAAACCCACACGCGCCTGATGGTGGGCCTCTTGCTCTCTATGGCGTTCTATTTGCCGCTGGCAGTGCTTAGGCCGGAATGGCTTTTGGCCTTTGGTCCTTTGATTTTTGGCTATCCGCATTTAATTGCGAGCTACCGTTTTACTCCAGAATTAAAGAGCTACGGATTGTTCTTAGGAATGACCGCACTCGCCGTCGGTTTGCATGTCTCCAAGTTCGGAGCACCGCTGCCTTTTGGTGTCTGGCAGATTGTGGTGGCGACACTCACGCTGATGATCGTGCGACGAGGGCCGTGGTGGGCGATCTTGGTTTGCGCAGGTCTGGTGAAGTTGGCGTGGATGGAACCTTTGATGTTTGTGGGCTTCTCGCTCCTACTGCACAACTGGGTGGCGTTCTTTTATTGGATCAAGGTTTCTAAAACCCGGGCCCGTCGTCATAGCGCCGTCCTTGCGACACTGCTGTTTCTTGTGATTCATGTCTTGGTGTTGAGTGGCCGTCTTGATGGCCACGTGCATTTTGCAGGCAATACCGAGAACACGGCGTGGATGCTGTCCTCCTGGTCTAGCGATCCTATCGTTTGGTATCGCTTCTTGGTGCTCTATGCGTTTGGTCTCTCGATTCATTACTTCGTGTGGCTCAGGGCGATTCCCGAAAGCCGCAAGCACACTGAGAATCCCAGTTCATTCCGTCTCATGGCTCAAGACCTGCAGACCTCCATGGGTAAGAAGGCCTTGCTGTTCACACTGTGTGTTTGTGTTGGGGGAATCATCTTGTGGCTCTTCTCGATGCCGCTAGGTGCGCAGGTTTACTTTGAGATCGCGATCCTTCATGGATCGCTTGAGTTGATGTTTCTACTTCCGCAGCGAAGGATCTAGTAGTCGAACAGGTCGATGCCTTTCACGCGTAGCGCTCCGTTGGCATACTGCTCAGACGTTTCATTCTTTTGGCAGGTCACTAAGATTTCAACTTTGCAAACTTTTACCACGGCCGGGATGAGGCAGTACGGGCACTGACTTTCGAGTTCAGTTTTGCAGCTCGAATCACCGACGCTTTCTTCAACGAGAGTTTCTTTGATTGTCGACGTGTGTGCACTCACTTCATTTAAGATGCCGAAGGTGCATTTATCTTCATTCGCGAGTTTGTTTTTCATCTCGTCTTTAAGGCATTTGCTCGAGGCAGATTTGTTGAATTCCATCTGTGCTGTGAGCACAAAGGTTCTGTGGGTCGCTGTCTCTGAGATGTCTTCTTTACTGATGTCCTGGCCGCCCATTTTCTTGGCGTCACAGCTTTCCCGGAAAGATGCCGAGGCAACGTTCATGAGTGATACGACAGATACAAAGAGGACGATCATGATCTTTTTCATAAATAGCTCCGGTTTAAATTTAATTAACTATGCCAGGTCTAGAGATGAGCGGTTGGAGCCGTGAAAATCTTACAATGGGAGCTGGCCAAGTCCTCGGAGAATGGTTTCGCCGCTTGAGCGGCCATTGCGACAAGTAAAACATTCCAAATCCTTGGCTTCTGGGGGGGATTTGGCCATAATGCCCCTATGAAAACACTCCTTTTGACACTCCTTGTGACGACTCCTGTATTGGCCCAAACGCTGGATATCAGCGAGGTGGTCTACGTCGAAACCACCCTCGATACCGACAGTGATGGCGTCAAAGACCGCATCT
>JBEIPE010000349.1:0-2901 GCA_040377215.1 Halobacteriovoraceae bacterium | reverse complement strand
TTTCCCAAAGCAATTTTACCCCCTCTTCAAAGGGCACTCGCTTTTTCAGCGCACTGTTGAACGAAATCTAGCTCACACCAGCGAGTTCATCATCGTTGTGAATCAAGAACAATACTTCATGGCGGAAGACCAGTTTCGCGCACTCAAATCAACCATCCCAGCACGTTTTGTTTTAGAACCTGAAGGCCGCAACACGGCACCCGCCATCGCGCTGGCCGCATTGGCCGTGAATGCCCAAGACGAAATGCTGGTGGTTCCTTCTGATCATTTGATTCAAAACGAAACGGCCTACCAAGCGGCTGTGACACGTGCACGAGTGCATGCTCAACAAAATCAGCTCGTCACTTTTGGCATTAAGCCAACCCATGCGGAAACCGGTTATGGCTACATCGAGGCCAATGGAGAAAACGTGGTGAGCTTCCGGGAAAAACCAGATGCCCTCACGGCTCAAAGTTATCTCGCAAGCGGCAAACACTTCTGGAACTCAGGGATGTTCTGCTTCCGTGCTGATACATTCTTAAACGCTCTCCTCACTCATGCACCGAAAATGCACGAGGCCTGTGTGCTTGCTTGGAAAGGCAGCTCACAAAACTCTCCTGCTCGCATTGACGCTGCTCTCATGAAAGCGATACCTGCCGACTCAATCGACTACGCTGTCATGGAAAAATCGAGCCAGACAAAAGTTATCCCAACGGACATGGGTTGGAGTGACCTCGGTTCATTTGATTCTCTCTACGATGCTCTTCCGCAAGATAGCGAAGGCAACGTTCATGATTCACAGACACTCCATCTAAATTCTCACCGCAACCTCGTGGTGGCCGATAAACGTTTTGTCGCGACCATTGATGTGGATGATCTCGTTATCATCGACACACCAGATGCACTTCTCATCAGTCGCCGTGGCTCTGCTCAGAAAGTGAAAGACGTTGTCGCAGAGTTAAAAGTACGCAAACCCGAACTCACACACATTCACACCACCGCTCATCGTCCGTGGGGCTCATACACCATTCTTGAAGACGCACCTAATTTCAAAGTGAAGCGAATTGTGGTGAAACCTGGCGCACGCTTATCTCTGCAGAAGCATGCTCACCGGAGTGAGCACTGGATCGTCGTTGATGGTCGTGCCTACGTGACCGTGGGAGAAAAAACTTTTCCGCTAGAAAGAAACGAGTCGACCTACATTCCTAAGGGTGAAGTTCATCGTCTGGACAATCGTGAGAGTGAAGACCTTATTCTCATTGAGGCCCAGGTGGGGAGCTATCTCGGCGAAGATGACATTGTGCGTCTCGTGGATGACTACAAGCGAATCTAGTAGGTTACGCACTCGTGTTTTCGTCCTCTCGACAACATACCCTGGCCTTAGGTAAGTTCAAGAAAACCCTTTCTGGATGAGTGCCATGGTTAAGTCAGTCTTGATCCTGATCGTTTTCTGTTACGTTCTCTCAACTGTTACTCACCTCTAAGTGGCTTCGGTGTCGATCACAATTCTCAAGCGACACCTGCAAGATTTTCGCAAGCTCCTTTCTCTTCCAGCCTCACGCCCAAAATCTGTTCATCGTTTTAATCCTAAACAATCTGTTCTCGTTCTTTCACCGCATCCCGATGATGAAATTCTGATGGGAGCTCTCGCGCTCCGCCTTCAAACAGAAAACAAAATGAAAGTCGTGAATGTCGCCGTCACCATGGGAAGCAACAAGGAACGCCAGAAAGTTCGCCGCGTGGAACTTACCAAGGCGACCAAGTTGTTGAAGTGGGACAATGTCATTTTAGCCGATGACTGGTCGAAAAAAAAATCGCAGCTCGCAGCTTTGCTCAAAAAGCACAAACCTGTTTTAGTCATCGCCCCGCACGTCAATGATCGTCACCCCACTCATGAACAAACTGCGCAGCTTTTGTTGAGCTGCCTCAAGTCCTGCGACACTACGGTGGCCTGGGCCGAATATTGGAATGTGCAGAATAATCCGAACTGCTTAGTGGAAGTTCCCGATGCTGAGCATCTTCGCCAAGTCAGTGCGTTGGAATGTCACAAAGGTGAGATCGAACGCAATCCTTATCACCTTCGGCTCTTGGGTTGGCAGATGGATACCGTTCGCCGTGGCAGTGAGTGGCTCGCTCAGAAAGGCGCGCCCTCTGTGACGATGCTGGCAGGCCAACTCTATCGTTTGGAAAAATGGCACAACGGCAAAGCAGTCCGCTCATTCAAGCCTGCTCCGTTCGCCCATGCCACGGATGATCTAACCGACTGGCTTCAGTAACGACGCCGCTTCTTGATCCAAAAAGACATGCAGGCCCGGATGTGAGCGCAGCAAAGTCGCTGGGACACTCTCACTGACTTCGCCTTCCAAGAAACGTTTGATGATTTCAGCTTTGCCGCGACCCGTGGCGAGCAACCATAATTCGCGCGCTTCGTTTAATGTTCCCAAACCTAACGTCAGCGCTTCGCGCGGAACTTCATCTAAAGAAGCAAAGAAGCCTTGGTTCGCCACGCGAGTGGATTCAGCGATAGTGACTACACGAGTACGTGAATCAATCGATGAGCCTGGTTCATTCAATCCCAAGTGTCCATTGTGACCGATGCCTAAGAGCTGCACATCCAAACCGCCCGCGGCGCGCAGACGATCTTCGTACTCATCGGCCGCTTCCTGCGGATTACTCATGCTCAAACGCGGCAAATTAATTTGCTGTTCTGGGTAGTCCAAAGGAGTAAACACGCGCTCACGCAAATAATGAGCGTAGGTGCGTTCATCGCCTGCACTCAGCCCAAGGTATTCATCCAACATCCAAACACGCGCCAAGGGCATCTGGGGACGTTTCTTAAGAAGAGAGGCGTAGAGCGGGTCCATGGTGCGACCAGTGGCAAAACCCACATTCAGGGGGGATTCTAATTTTTTGCTCAAACGG
>JBEIPE010000356.1:0-2836 GCA_040377215.1 Halobacteriovoraceae bacterium | reverse complement strand
TTAATACCGACGTTGCCGTATTTCGCGAGAAAGCTTGAGCAGCACAGCTCACGGCCACAGGGACCCAGGCCACCAACCGCAGCCGCACGATCACGCACTGAGATCTGGCGCAGTTCAATGCGCATCTTGAGCACACCGACGATCTCATGCACGAGACCACGGAAATCCACACGCGTAGGAGCGGTGAATGAGAAGATAGCTTTTTTTCCGAGCTGTGTGAGTTCGACTTGTGTGACGACCATGTCGAGTTGGCTTTTCTCAATCATGCGATCGACGATTTCACGCAAGCGGCGTTCTTCGCGGAAAATTTCTTCATCCGCTTGGCCGTCTTCAGCAGAAGCGAATTTCACGATACTGCGAATCGGAAGTAGACCGCGATGAAACTTCACTTCATAGGCAAAGGAGTTCACAAAACCGACCGCCATGCCCTTTTCTGACATCGCGACCACTTTTTGGCCGTAGTGATAATCGGCCTGGCCGATATAAAACGGCATGGGCTTGTTGTTGCCAGGAAAACGCACGCGGACAAAACGCAAAATCTGGCCGTCATGAAATTTGGCGGAGAGGTCGTTGTCGGAAATATCATGTTCGTGCAACGGCTCGGCCGGCTCCTGAATTTCAGGAACGGTTGTCGGAGGCGTTTCGATCATATTTTCGTCCGCGCTTTGCGGAGTGTCAGATGAGGATGAATCCATAAATTTTCCACGGTTGGGCTAAGCCACTCATGGTCGCTGTCGGGGGAGGAGAAGTCAACGACCGCTGCGGAAACGATGAGTTAAATAGACGTACAAACCTTGCAGTTGTGGGGCTGCACCTTGGTTGAAAACTTGGGCTTTCTGACGGCCCTTCACCAGCGTCAACAATTCCTGTTTTAACGCAATCGGACCATCATTCTGTTGTTCATAGGCGAGGAGTTGTTTCATGAGGTCCTCGAGGGCCCAAGATTTTTTAGCGTCCTCGAGGAAACGCGTCAGAGGGTAATCACCCTGCATCTTGGCCTGGAGTTCTGTCACCAGTGGTGTGCTGAGAATTTTTGTGGGCCAAGCGAGCGCATGACTAAGAGCGCGTGACTCAATTGTCGGCAGTAACTTCACGCCCATAGGGTTGAGCGCCAGATAGGTCACATCCCCATGAGGCTCCTCGAGAATTTTGAGCATGCGATTGGCGACGGTGGCAGATAAGCGGTGCATTTCTTCCAACACCACAAAGCGACGCTGACCGCCGAGACTGCGATAACCCAAAAAAGTTGTCAGCGCTTTGAGATCGGCCACCACGTATTCATCGCGCATCTCTTGTTCTTCTTCGTCCCATGGTTTGACCCACAGAAGATCCGAATCGTTGAGAATATCATTAGGCAGTGCTTTGCGTTTTTCGATCTCAGACCAGTAGCGGCGGACGAATGTTTTCGCCCATTCTTTTTGCGCTTCCGTGTCGAGACCGCGGCCTTGGAAAATATAAAAATGCGCCAAGCGTTCTTTGCTGCCTGAGCGCAAAAGTTTTTCGAGAAGAAGTTCAGGACTCACGACCAACCTCGTGCGGTGATGACGTTTTGCAGAGATGCCGCGACGCTTTTCTCGTCTTGAGAAGCATCAATTCGATGAATGCGCTCAGGGTAAAGGCGCGCGATGGTGCGGTAGCCTTCCACTAGTTGTTCCTGGAATTCGCGCTGACGGGATTCAAAATAATCTTTGGCCTGACCGCGAGATGCTTGGCGCGCCAGTGACGTATCCACATCGATATCTAGAAAGAATGTGGCATGAGGAAGTGTGTTGAGCGGGGCGAACTGATGCAAGGCCCAGATCATTTCTAAGGGGCGTTTTTGGGCGAGACCTTGATAGACGAGCGTGCTGTCCACATAACGATCGAGCAGCACCACCGCTTTGGGTTGTTGCAGGAACGGTAGGATCTTTTCTTTCAAAAGTTGCGCACGTGAAGCGAGGAAAACAAAGGTCTCGCTCAACGGATCGATGGCGTTATCAAGGCCCAGAATCGTGGCACGTAACTTCTCACCAAAGGCGGTGCCGCCTGGTTCACGCAGCAGCAACACTTGATGACCCAGTGACTTAAAATGCTGCTCGAGGAGGGTGATTTGTGTGCTTTTGCCGGAACCTTCAACACCTTCAAAACTCAAAAAGAGCCCTTGGGGTGGTGGTCCGAAGACATCACTGAAATTGGAGAGACCTGGTTCTAAATTCACCGAGAAAGCGTAACAAAGGGGGACTTAAAAGTCCCCAACTTCTTCTACCACTGGACCGGTTTCACCCGGAACAGGTTCTTCTAAACGATAACCGTCGTCTGGTGTGGCCGGTGCGCGTGCTGCTGCGTCCGAGTTGCCCAAGTTTTCTTGTGCCACTTGGCTATCAGCACCATAAGGATCCACATCCATCGGCTCGGCCGGTTCTGGAATCTCGCGATCTGAATCGTGAGTGTCGCGGTAGTCCATCAAATCTTGGCGAGAGTTGACTCGTGAGTTAGGGGGAATGATCCGTCCTGGGCGCGTGCTGGCCGGTTGGCGCACTCGACGGGCCGAAGAATTTCCGTTCAGCAAAGATTCACCTTCATTGACGACAGCTTCCTCTGTCTCAACAACTGCAAGCTCGACGGGAGCGGGCGCCTGTGACCACCAGATCATCAAGGCCAACACGGCGGTGGCCGCACTGGCACCGGCCCACCACTGGCGTGGAGGTTGAGCCGTCATCATGGGAGTACTGGCCTTAAGAGCGGTGAGCTCTTCCAAATTAAGTGTCGTGCTGGCCTTGCGATGCCCATAATGCGCCAATGAAACCAGGCCTTCTTTGACAGGATTTTCTTCTGTCATCAAAGAGCGCATAGCTTC
>JBEIPE010000365.1:0-2670 GCA_040377215.1 Halobacteriovoraceae bacterium | reverse complement strand
GTGTAAATCTTCGGAGAGTTGCCGCGAATGAGAATGATAAATTCTTGTTCGGCGGGCAGTTTCTCAAAAACATCACGGGCCGCTGTCATAGGCGCTGGGATTTCTTCATCCGCTAAAAAATGCGTAAGGATGCGTCCTGAGGGATCGATCTGGTGCACATCGTGGCCGGTGAGCACACAGGGTGCGAGGATCGCCTGAATATCAGGAAATTTTTCGAGTGCTGCTTTGATCTCGCGTTCGGCGATCACACGTTTTTCGAGTGGAGGTTCGGCCGCTGTGCCCTGGCCGTTCGTAACCTCTTCTTCATTGAGTGAGGTCACGGCGGCAAAGAAAAATGAGGTGGGGTGTTTAGGATTGAGCTGGGCTTCACGGTGAGGTTTCCACCAAAACGCGTAAACCAGTCCCAACACAACAGCTAACCCAGCTCCGCCCATAGCAAGCTTGCGCATAGGGAGTTTACGTTTCTGTTTCTGCGTCGTTTCGCCTGCGCCCATGGTTCGCGGGGCAAAAGAGCCGGTCTTTTCGTCGTGTTCGGGCGATGATGAAGAGTTATCCATGTCTCATTTTGCCATGAAAGGTCATTCGCATCCATAATGGCCCTCCTCGTCATGTGATAAAAAGACGATAATCTTGCGAATATCTGAGTACTCCAGGAGATTTTAATGTCGAGTGTCGAAGGTGGAATTTATCGTCACTACAAAGGAAAGATGTATCGTTTCCTGCGGGTGGTTCGTCATTCAGAAACGCTCGAAGAGCTGGCGCTCTATGAGACTCTCTACGAGAATGAGTTGGGTGTCTTTTGGGTTCGTCCGTTAAAAATGTTTGAAGAAGTCATCGAAGTCGACGGCAAGCGTGTTGCTCGTTTTGCCTACATCGGTGATGAAAAAGGTTCCAAGCGTGTCTGAATCCTTGTCCCCGTTAGTCATTGCAGAAGCTTCTCTGCGCGCCAATATCATCGAGTTGCCCACCGGGCGTTTCTTGGCCGCCGGCCTCAACCAGTTCCGCACTCTCTGGACACGCGACTTTTGTCATGCGGTTCGAGGTCTGTTGGTCATGGGTGAAACGGAAGTGGTGCGCGATCATCTCTCTCGTTTGTTAAAATGCGTGCGCAAAGATGGTTTGGTTCCGCGCGTACTAGATAACCGAATCGTGCAGTGGCGTGTCGCCTACCAAACCGTGCGCAAGATTTTTCCTTTTCTTCCTCAATTAGCTCTCAAAGAACATTTGCGCCCGCAGTACACCGATGAGCATGGTTCCCATGCAGTGGATTCAAATCTCTTGGTGTTGTTGGCCGCGCTTCAATTGCGTACGACTCCTCAAGGTGAGGCGTGGTGGTTGGAGAACGAAACGGAACTCAAGCGTGTGTGGACATGGTACGACTCAAAATTCAAAGACGGCTTTGTTCAGCAAACGGCTTTTGCCGATTGGCAGGACAGCGTTCGTCGGAACGGAGTGACGTTTCTTACGAACTTATTTTATTTCCTCGCGGCCAAGCGTCTTGCGGGGATTGGCTGGACAATCGATGTTGATACGCAAGCTCTTGCCCAAAAACTGCGCGCAACATTCTTTGATAAACAAAGTGGTGTGTTTTTAAGTCTGCTAGGCAGTGATGTCGTCAGTGTCGATGGCAACTTGATTGCTATTGAAGCGGATGAATTTTTATCTTCAGAAGAAAAGAAGCAACTCTGGCAGGCGCTTAAAATACATCCCGTAACAGCACTGGGGATCTGCTCCCATCCTGAATGGCCTAAGCGCGATATCGCTTGGCATGTGCATTTTGCGGGACTCAAGCGCTATCACGGTGGTTTGGCGTGGAGTTGGTTGATGGGCCTTGCTCTCAAAGTCGGGCATTTGCAAGGCGACCAGGAATTTGTACAAATGTTGCGCACGAAGATTCATGGATTGCTTTTGCGTGACGGCGAAGTGGTAGAACTTTATGATCCACAAGATATGTGGCTGCCTTGGTCTTCATGGCTTTTGACTGCGGAGCGTCCATTTAGTTGGGGCGCGGGTTATCTGATCGATGCACTTCATGCTACTGATAAAACTTGATTGACCAACCCACCGACTCAAGTGTCTTGCGGAAATGCCTAGTTGTTCCGAACGAACTTGAGGCGCATGATGGGTGAGTTCGAAAACCCTAAAACAGGAGTCTCTATGAAACTTTATTTTTCTCCCGGTGCTTGCTCACTTGCATCACACATTGCCTTGAATGAGATCGGCACTGCTTTCGAAACTGAGAAAGTGTCGACAAAAGACAAAGCGGCTATGAAGGCCATCCACGTTAAAGGCCAAGTGCCTGCGTTGAAAATGGATAATGGCGAAGTGTTGACTGAAGGCGCGGCGATTCTTCAGTACATCGCTGATCAAAAAGTTGAATCGAACCTTATGCCGAAATTCGGTACTGTAGAGCGCTACCGTGCTCAAGAGTGGTTGAACTACATTTCAACTGAAATCCACAAAGGCTACAGCCCATTGTTCGGTGCTGAATCTTTGGTGGCCGATGCCACAGCTCGCGAAGCTTTCAAGACTGTTGTGAAAGAAAATCTTGCTAAAAAATTCGATTACATCGAAACACAATTGGCCGGCCGTGATTACTTGATGGGGAAAAACTTCACTGTGTGTGATGCTTACCTCTTCACTTGCTTCTCATGGAGCGGAATGGTTGGT
>JBEIPE010000085.1:0-9925 GCA_040377215.1 Halobacteriovoraceae bacterium | reverse complement strand
GTGATCTTGTCTTTGCCGTAGTCGCTGTATTTGCCTAGAAGGAAAGTTTCCCCGAGACCAACACCGAAAGAGTGCTGATGAAGGCGTCGTGGGGCCGGAGCTGTCGAGCTGTCGGTTTCAATGGGGGCTTCTTCCACCTGCGCGGCAGCTTTGGTCCCAGCTTTTGCTGGCGCCTTAGCTTCCGGCTTCTCATTGACCAACTCTTCCTTGGTGGAAGGAACTTGGATCTTCTGAGCGAAGGGTTTTGCCACATTGGTTTGGGCGAATATTGGGGCCGAAAAAACAAAAGCCGCGGTTAGGACCGCGGCTTTCGATTGAATTGCATTCCTCATGAAGAGGATATTAGTTCAAAGTAGCTGTGTTCTCAACAGTTGAAGTCATAGTCGCAGCGAAAGGCTTGAACTCTTCTGTGACAACAGCAACGTCCATACCCAATTTAGCTTCGAGGGTATTGATGTAGCCAGTCAGAGTGCCTTCTTCTGAACGGATGACGCGCTTAAGAAGTTCAGTGTTACCTGGCTTCAAAGCTTTACGCTCTTGATCAAACAAAAGTTGGATCTGAGTCATGTAAGTGATGTCATTCTTCGACTTATTGTCGATGACTTGGATTTCATGGCCTTCACGGATGATCTGAGCGATTTCCTCGAGGGTCACGTAGCAAGACTGAAACGTGTCGTACAGCTTGCGGTTCTGGTAGCGCTTAATGATGCGAACTTCTTTCATGTCGTTTCCCCTATCTGATTTGGTTTCCTACCTGCCGATAAAGACCGAGGTAATATTATAAATAAGCACTATTTTGTCTAACTGCTTTTGGCCGGTTCCGGGCAACAGTGTCTAAAACTTTCCGCAAGATTGAAGCTACGGAAGTTGACGCTGTGTTCGGTTGAGCCAAAAACGTTTGTTCGGGGCATTGATACTAAACGCGTCGCAAGGCCGTCAACCCGCTCCGTCAAAAAAAATCATCTTTCTGCATTAGAAGTTTCTATAGGGCAAAAAATACCCACAAAATAGTGTAAAATCAAAGCCTTATGTCGTGTTGACCCCACTGTCGGGGCAATGGCCCAGCGCTTAAATTTCGGGGGTTTCGAGCCGATAAGTCCTTCAGAGAGATCACTGGATGATCAATCTTGGCCAAGGACGTCAATCGGATGAAACATACCTCAGTCCCTTTTTTCTTCGCATTTTTCCTCGTGCTGGCCGCCAGTTGCGCGCATCAGCCAACGCAGATCATTCTGACGGAAGAAGAAACGGCTCGACTCAACCAAGAAGCACTCGATCTCGCTTCTGAACGTTTAGAAAAACTCGTCGAAGAATCAAAAAAGCAAGGCCCTGCCTCTTCGCAGTATTTAGCTACCGGTCTTTTTCTCAAAGGCAACTCAGCATTGATGGAAGGGGACTACGTGACGGGTGCAGTGTTGTTCCGCCATCTCGCGCAACTCACTGACGATCCTTTTGTTCACAAGAAATATGCTGTCGCCTTAATTCGTTTAGGCGAGTTGGAAAAATCCCGCGATGTGCTGTTGAAGATTTACGAAACAGATAAAGGTAAGGACGAAAGTGTCGCTTTGATTCTTGCTGGTGTGTACGCCGGGCTCGAGAAAGCTGATGACTCACGCCAGATCTACCGCCAAATTCTCGCGCGCAATCCTAAACAAGAAGAAGCTTGTCTGTTTTTGGGTAAATCTCTCGCTCTCGAGAAGAAATGGAAAGAAGCCGAGTCTCAATTGATGGCATGCCAGAAGCATCATCCTAAAGACGGCGTTTTCAGCTACTACCTCGGCAAAATGTATGTAGATCGCGGTGATCTCAAAGCGGCGGTTCGCTTCTTTGAAGATTCTCACCGTCGTGAACCAGATTCAACTCAAGCCGCAGCGGCATTGGGATTGATCTATGAACAATGGGAACAAGTAGACCGTGCGATCAAAGTGTATGATCGTCATTTGACAGTGAAGCCCCAGGATGCAGCTATTCTTGGCCGTATGGTCCAGGCGCTTTTCCAAAGTGAACGTTTCAGTGAAGTTGTTCCGTTTGCAGAGCGCTTGGTGGATATGGATCCAGAAGATCTGAACATGCGAGTGAAATTGGGGATCCTCTATACTGAGTCGCGCGAGTTCGATAAAGCGATCTCTGTTTTTCGCGAGCTTTTGCAGCAAGCGCCTCAGTCCGATAAAATTCTCTATTACTTAGGTGCGATTCATCAAGAACTCGAGAAGTTCGAAGATGCCATCGAGTACTTCACCCAGATTCCAACGACCAGCGGTCTCTATCAAGATTCAAGCTTCCAGATGGCCAACATGCTGAGCGGTCTTGCACAGAATGAATTCCGCCAACAAGGGCAGAGTGGAGCTTATGGACGCAAGTTCTTGCAGGTCTCGAATCAAAAGTTGAAAGAGATTCCAGATCTCGCCGTCGAAATCACTGTTTTACAGGCCGGCTTCTTTGAAGCGACAGAACGTGATGCAGAGGCAGTAAAAGTTTTAAGTGCAGTTCAAGCCGACAAGAGTTTCAATCTGCAGCATCAGTACTACTTGGCTGGATTGCTAGAAAAAATCAAAAACTACGAAGCGTCGACAGCTATTATTATGTCGATCCTCGACAAAGATCCCAAGAACGCCCACGCTTGGAACTTTATCGGGTATTCACTTTTAGAGCGCGGTCATTCTCCAGATGAGGCTCTTCCTTATATTGAGAAGGCCATCGCGATCTCTCCAGATGATGGCTACATCCGCGATTCATTGGGCTGGTACTACTTTAAGACAGGTCGTCTTAACGAAGCATTGAAAGAACTCACTGCTGCGTTTGAGAAAGTCCCTGATGACGTCGTTATTGCGAAGCACTTGGCACTTATTCATAAAGATATGAAAAACTTCACTAAGGCGCGCGTCTATTTGCAGCACGCACTCAAGAACGCTCGCCTATCTTCAGAGAAGCGCGAACTCACCAGTGTGCTTGAATTGCTTGAAGGTGAGCGTTTCCCTGCCGCAGTTGCTGACTAAAATTCTTCTTCACTTGCCGTAAGCATGAGCTGGCCCCATGATGTCTTTCATGGGGTCACGTCTTTTTATCCTCTTACTCTTTTTCGTCAGTGCGTGTGCGACTCGTCCTATAAAGGACGCGACCTGGGATACGCTTTGGTCGCAGGTGAAGATGGAAGGCGAGGGAAAAGCACGCTTAGAAATTCCGCCAGAGAGCTGGGTGTTTTCTTTTGAAGCGGTCATGCAAAAGAATGATTGGCTCATGGCGATCACGATCCCGCTTAAAGGCGAAGAGTCTTTTGCCTTTCCCGGCCTCGATCGTCCACGCCCAGAAATTATTCCTGAACAAACTGATTTCCGCTGGCAAGTCGTGCAAGCACTACGAGAAGCTTCGCATGAGCGGCGTTTGTCCTATCCACAACTAGGTCAAGAGTTCGTCACTTACCTCCATCACCTTTTAAGGTGGGTGCACGCGGATGCCCTCATGCTTCAAAGAGGATGCGATGCAACGTCAGCTACGTCATGGAAATGTAGCTGGGACGATGTGCAGTCCAATTGGACATGGGATGAACGAAAAGAAGAGTTCACAGGAAAAATAGAGATGCGAGCAGATTGGCACATGCAGGCCGTCTTTAAAAATCTTACAGCATCTGTCTTTAAACGCGTCACTCTCGAGATCACTCGCAAAACGGAGAACTCTTCCGTTACTGAACTGCGGCAAGAATTCTTTTTCCGCTAACGAGCGCCTGAGTTTTGTGCTCGGGTGTCAAATTGCACCTCTTGTCGTGCACTACTTCTTTTTATAGTCAGGAGTGTCCCTAGCTTTTAAACTAGAGTGATTTCAATACGATCACTTCGTCATCTTGAGGAGAAGGACTATGTCCACGCGCTTAATTAGTTTGGTTTTTGCGTTCATGATTGCGGCCGTTGGCTGCAGCCGCGAACAAAATTTTGATGAAAAGGTTTTAAACCTCATCACCCCACAAAAGATTAAGGGTTTTGACCCGATCTATGCGGCGGATCTCTATGCTTCCAATGAAATTGGCAAAGTGTACGAAGGTCTCTTGGAGTTCCACTACCTCAAGCGTCCGTATGAACTCACTCCTAACTTGGCAGAAAGCATGCCAGAAGTTTCAGCTGATGGACTGACCTACACTTTCAAAGTGAAAAAAGGCGTCATGTTCCAAGACAGTAAAGCATTCCCGAACGGCAAAGGCCGCGAGTTGAAAGCTGATGACTTCATTTACTCTATCCGTCGTATGGCCGATCCAAAACTTCAGTCGACAGGCTGGTGGTTGTTGGATGGCAAGATCGCTGGTCTCAACGAATGGCGTGATAAGAACGCTAACGCTGAGAAAGTGAACTATGACGAAGCAGTAGAGGGTCTCAAGAAGATCGACGACTACACTTTCCAGTTTAAACTCACGAAGCCGTTCCCACAGTTCCTCTACGCATTAGCGATGCCTTTCACTTTTGCTGTCGCTAAAGAAGTCGTCGAGCACCATGGCCAAGAGTTCCAGAACTACCCAGTAGGAACTGGTCCATTCAAGCTTGAGTACTTCGACAACTCGAACCGTATCGTCTACCACCGCAATCCAACTTTCCGCGAAAAATTTTACCCGTCTGAAGGTGAAGCGACCGACGAAGCAGCAGGCCTCTTGGCCGATGCTGGCAAGAAGTTGCCATTGGTCGACAAAGTGATCGTGAACATCGTTGTTGAGTCTCAACCTCAGTGGTTGAACTTCCAAAAAGGTTCGGCTGATCTTTTGGGTGTCCCTAAAGACAACTTCGATCAAGCCATTGTTGGTGGAAAAAACCTCCACCCTGATATGGCGAAGAAAGGTATCCGTCTTTCTATGGTCAACGCGCTCGACACAACTTACGTCGCGTTCAACCACACAGATCCTCTCTTCAAAGACAACATCAAGCTCCGTCAGGCGATGTCACTTGCGTATGACCATGTTGAGTCGAACAAGTTGTTCTACAACAACACTGCCACTATCGCTCAGTCGATCATTCCACCAGGAATCTCTGGCCACAAAAAAGAGTACAAAAACCCGTACATCGGTCGCAACCTTGAGATGGCAAAGAAGCTTCTTAAAGAAGCCGGCTATCCAGATGGCAAAGGTCTTCCTGAGTTGAACTACGAAACTGTTGGTAGCACTGTCTCTCGTCAGCAAGGTGAGTTCTTCGCTAAGAACATGGCGGACATCGGTATCAAAATCCGTATCAGCACAAACACCTGGCCAGAACTCGTGAAGAAAACCAACACGAAGACAGCTCAGATGTTCGGTATCGCATGGGGCGCTGACTATCCAGATGCAGAGAACTTCTTCGGCCTCTTGTTTGGCCCGAACGAGTCGCCAGGCTCGAACTCGTCAAACTACAAGAACCCAACTTTCGACAAGATTTTCGCGCAAGCTTCAATCATGCAGGATGGCCCTGAGCGTACAGCGCTCTACGAGCAGTTGTATGAAATGGCAGGCAACGAAGTTCCTTGGATTTACGGCATGCACCGCACGTCGGTCACCGTCTACCAAGGCTGGGTGAAGAACTACAAGTACATCGAGTTCAACCACACTCAAGTCCAGTACTTGAATGCGGATCTCGAAGCGAAAAAAGAATTGTTGAAAAAGTTCTAGCAGAAGGAAGGGGATGACCACTTATATCATCCGAAGGCTCTTATACATGATCCCGGTTATTTTCGGGGTCAGCTTTATCATCTTCGTTTTGTTCAACGTGGTGGCCGGTGATCCGGCCCCACTTTTGTTGGGCAAACACGCGACCGCTCAACAGATTCATGATCTGCGTGAACAGCTCGGCTTAAATAAGCCGCTATTCGCTCAGTATATGGATGTGGTGAAGAGTGCTTTCACTTTCGACTTCGGTCGTTCGTGGGCCACTCGTCAGGACATCATCGAGATGATCCGTCAGGGGGCATGGCCTTCGCTCACTCTTACTATTCCCGCGTTTGCGATTTCGACTGTTCTGTCGATTTTGTTGTCGCTGGTAGTGGCGTTCTACCGCGGTAAAGGAATCGATCTCACGATCCGATTCCTGTGCATCGCCGGTCAGTCGATCTCTTCAGTGGCGTACATTTTGTTCTTCCAGTACTTCTTCGCTTACAAGCTTGGCTGGTTTGAGATCAGTGGCTATGAGCCTGAGTTCCCGATGTTCTTAAGCTACGTGGCTTTGCCAGGGATTATCTGGATTGTGTTGAGCTTAGGTCCTGATGTGCGCTTCTTCCGTACCGTTATCTTGGATGAGATTTACCAAGACTACGTTCGTACCGCGCGCGCTAAAGGATTGGGCGAAATCACAGTGCTTCTCAAGCACGTTTTACGAAACGCCATGATTCCGATCATCACTTACGTTGTGATTCAGATCCCATTCTTGATCTTGGGAGCTCTTCTTTTGGAGAGTTTCTTCTCGATTCCAGGACTGGGCGGCATCACACTGAACGCATTGAACTCATCAGACTTTCCAGTGATTAAGGCCATGGCGGTTCTATCGTCTATTGCTTACATCCTGTTCTCTCTATTGACTGACGTGTTGTACACACTCGCGGATCCGCGAGTGAAGCTGAAGTAGGACTATAAATGAGCGCACAAGATACTAAATCACTCTGGGCCGATGCATTTTCACGCTTAGTGCGTGACCGTTGGGCTCTCATCTCACTTGTTATCGTAATCATCTACGCTGGCATTGCCGTGCTTGCTACGGTTGGCTGGGGTTTGCCAGATTGGAAAACCTCGCAGGCCAGTGAGTATCTGCCGCCGAGTTCACAGTTCTGGCTCGGAACAGATCTCTTCGGTCGCGATGTATTCGCCAAAGTTATTCATGGAACTAAGATTGCCATGAGCGTGGGTCTTGTGACCTCGTTGATTGCGATTCCGATTGGTGTTTTCATCGGTGCGATCGCCGGTTATTTCGGCGGCTGGATTGACGACATCATCTCTTGGTTCATCACCACCTTCTCTTCGATCCCTAACATCATGCTTTTGATCTCAATCACGTTGATCATGGGCAAGGGTCTTGTGTCGGTGTATCTCGCTTTGGGAATCACGGGCTGGGTAGGTCTGGCGCGTTTGATCCGTGGTGAGGTGATGAAGCATAAAGAGCGTGAATACGTTCATGCCGCTTCAGCGATTGGTGGCGGTCACTTCCGTAAGCTCTTCATTCATATTCTTCCGAACGTGACTCACTTGGTGATCATCAACACCAGCTTGCAGTTCCAGACAGCGATTAAATCAGAAGTGATCTTGTCGTACTTAGGACTTGGTGTTCAAGGTGAGCCGAGCTGGGGCACGATGATCGATGATGCGCGCCAAGAGCTTGCTCGTGGTGTCTGGTGGCAGCTTGCTGGTGCGACCTTCGCAATGTTCCTCGTAGTTCTTGCTTTTAACCTCCTCGGGGATGCGCTTCGCGACTCCCTCGACCCGAAACTCAAAGGGAAGTGACATGGATCGTCCTTTACTCTCGATTAAAGATTTAACTGTCGATTTCATCACGCCTGATGCGTCGATGCGCGCAGTAGATAATATGAGCTTTGATGTTCCCATGGGTAAAACCGTCGGCATCGTAGGTGAGTCTGGTTCTGGAAAGAGCGTGACGTCTTTGGCGATCATGCGTCTTTTACCGCAGCCGCCAGCTCATATCAGCGGCCAAATCCTTTTTGATGGCACTGATCTTCTAAAACTTCCTGATGATCAGATGAGAAAAATTCGTGGTGATAAGATCGCCATGATTTTTCAAGAGCCGATGACGAGCCTTAACCCTGTTTTCAAAACAGGCGCACAGGTCGCTGAAACACTCATGCTTCACAGAGGCATGGATAAAAAGACGGCCTGGGAAAAAGCCATCGATCTCTTTAATGAAGTGGGGATTCCTAATCCTTCTCAGAAAGTTCACGCTTATCCTCACGAAATGAGCGGCGGTCAGAAGCAGCGTGTGATGATTGCGATGGCGATTGCTTGCGATCCAAAATTGTTGATCTGTGATGAACCAACCACGGCCTTGGATGTAACAATCCAGAAGCAAGTGCTTGAGCTTCTCAAAGGTCTTCAAGAAAAACACAAGATGAGCATGCTCTTCATCACTCACGACTTGGGCGTTATCGCCGATGTCGCTGACGATGTCGTTGTCATGTATCGCAGTAAGATGGTGGAGAAAGATAAGACGCGTGCGATCTTTGAAAGCTCAAAGCACCCTTACACCAAAGGTTTGATTGCTTGCCGTCCTGATATGGGTGCGAACCCGAAACGTCTTTTGACTGTGAGTGATTTCATGGATGAGGCCGGTAATGGCCTCAAAGTAACCCGTGATCGTGTGCAAGTTTTTGAAAAAGATTACGAAGCCAAAAACGGCAACGACATCTTGCTCGAAGTTAAAGACATCCATACGCACTTCCCGATCAAAGGTGGTCTCTTCGGCCGCAAGGTAGGCGAAGTCAAAGCGGTGGACGGCGTAAGTTTCCAGTTGAAGCGCGGTAAGACGCTAGGACTTGTGGGTGAGTCAGGCTGTGGTAAAACCACGCTCGGTCGTACCATCCTTCGTTTGGTTGAGCCGACTTCAGGTAGCATTATTTACGACGGTAAAGATGTGACAAAAATGGGCCAGGAAGAGATGCGGCTGTTGCGTCGTAAGATGCAGATCATTTTCCAGGATCCATACTCATCACTTAACCCACGTATGACTGTCGGCGAGATTCTCACCGAGCCATTAGTGGTTCACGGATTGGGCGGCGGTAAAAAAGAACGTCTTGATGCTGCTAAAGCGTTGATGGAAAAAGTGGGCATGAAAGCGAATCAACTGAATCGCTACCCACACGAATTCTCCGGCGGTCAACGTCAGCGTATCTGCATCGCCCGCGCCTTGATGTTGCGTCCTGAGTTCGTCATTTGTGACGAATCGGTATCAGCTCTTGATGTGTCGATTCAAGCGCAGGTGTTGAATCTTCTCTTAGATCTTCAACAAGAGTTTAAGCTCACGTATATCTTCATCTCACACGACCTTGGCGTCGTGAATTTCATCTCTGATGAAGTCGGGGTGATGAATAAAGGTGTGTTAGTAGAGATGGATCGTGCCGATCGCATCTACAAGCAGCCGCGTGAGGAGTACACCAAGCAGTTGTTGGGTGCGATTCCTAAAGGACTCCCGAAGAATATCGAAGCTTTTATCTCTTAAGTTTGCTGGCGGCGTACTTTTCCTAATAAGAAAAGCGCCGCCAATCCAAATCCGCATCCGTAATAAGTATTCCAATTCCAGTTTCCACCAATCCACATTGTGTTAAGTGCCACTCCACCAATGCCACAAGCATAGGCAGCGAAAACAGACATAGCATCGAACTGGACATTGAATACTGAGCGGAAAACGACACGAGCAAAGAACAGACTAAGGAGTGCTCCCGCTGTCCAAGATTGGATTTTGAGACCTAACAATAAGAGACCGCTGTTGGTTGAAGCCACCACGGCCACGGTGAACAGTAGCGTCGTGATCACGATGTTATCAACCAGCATGTGGCGTCCGAGCTTAGCGACATCGCGTTTAGGGAATACATCATTGTGGAAGGTGGCACACAAGGCGTTGATAGTGGAATCTAGCGTACTCATGGTAGCCGCCATGACACCTGCGACCATCAGGCCTCGCAGACCAGTAGGGAAGTAGGTCACGATGAAGTGCGAGAACAAGTGGTCAGCGTTCGGGACACCAGCTGGGAACGGATGAGCTTGATAGAAGCTCCACAGAAGGGCGCCTACGCCTAAGAACAAAGCACCGACTGAAATTGAAATAAATGAAGATAGGAAAATCGCCCACTGGCCGATGGCGCGTGTGCGAGCCGCCATCAAGCGTTGAGCAAAGTCTTGGTCCACACCGTGAGTCGACATATCAAACAGAACACCACCTGCAAGACCAGCAATCACGCTCCACGGATCACTCCAGTGAAAGAT
>JBEIPE010000030.1:0-14705 GCA_040377215.1 Halobacteriovoraceae bacterium | reverse complement strand
TTCAGAAACCGTTCCACGAACTTTTGATAAATTTAAAAACTGGCTCCCAGAGAATGGCGCGAAGCTGCCCTTTATGGCGCTGGAAAAAAATGTCAATTACCGCTCTGATCTCAAGGCCTGGTGGCCCCATGCTCGCTCGGCCGTCGTATTTCTTTTTAGCTATGCTCCGGCCAAGAAAGCGTTGCTGGAAGAAAAACATTTCCGCGTAGCGGGTTATGCTTTGGGTTTTGATGGCGAGGACTACCACACCGTGATGAAAGAGCGCTTGCACCACATCGGTCGCAAGTTGCAAGAGAAGTACCCCCTACAATTTCGCCATTCCCACGACACGGAGGCCATTCTCGAGAGAGATCTTGCTTATCGTTCGGGGCTTGGTTGGTTTGGCAAAAACGCTTTGCTGATTAATCGGCAGCACGGCTCGTATTTTATGCTCGGCTCTCTCATCTTTGATCAAGAGCTCTCTCTAGAGACGGGGGCTTTGTCGGCAGATCACTGCGGTCAGTGTCGCGCTTGTATTGATGCTTGCCCTACGGATGCGATCAATGTTGAAACCAGAACGGTGGTGGCTTCTAAGTGCATCTCGACCTGGACCATTGAGGATCGGAGCGCAGAAACGCCAGCGCCAATGGGAATGGAGAAGGGGCGCGGAGAAGTTTTTGGCTGTGATATTTGTCAGGATGTTTGCCCTTGGAATCAAAAGCCCATTGCTCACATCAAACCACAGTTAGGGGCGCGTGCTCGTGAATGGCTCAAGTGGTTTGAGCGTCCTTATGAAACCATGGCGAACGATGTACTTCCGCTCACGAATCGGGCATTTTTGCGCCTCATGGCCGGCACTCCGCTCGGTCGTCCTGGCCGTTTGTCTTTCATGCGAACCCTCAGTTTTTGGATGAAGAAAGGAACTCAATGAAGAAATACTACTTAGAAGAAAAAGACATCGACCCCCTCGTCGAGGGGAAGGGCGCTTGCATCGCGACGGATCGGATTACTGTAGACGGTGAGAAGGTGCGTTTCATGTATCGTGAAGAGCCAGATAATGAACACGACAGCGGCTGGCGCTTCATGGCCGGCGACGAAGACGAAGAGTATATGGACGACCCCGCAAATCACGGAGCCTATGACCTCAACACCCTCGCGAACTGCGACGGCGACATTATCCCATTCTTAGATGCGCCGGTTGGCGCGGCTTTCGAGCGCGAATCCGAGGACGACGAGTTTCAAGAGGTGCACGACTTCGAACCTCCGCAGGACTGATTACTCGTCGACGACGCTGATAAGTGCGTCCATGGCCTTGTCGAAGAATCCACCGGCGTAGACGGATTGAAGCATGTAGATAATCTCGTGGCGCTTGGTGAAATCAAACTTATTCTCAAAAAGATTTTCGATGAACCGTTGCGACACGATGAAGATCGCCGAGAGCTGATTGAAGCGTGAGACGGTGATACCGACGGGGAAACCTTTACCATCGGGACGCTCATGATGCTGCTCGATGATGGTGATCGTCTCCATCGGGATCAATTCTTTCTTACGACGAAGCATTTGGCTCACTTCGATCGGATGCTGACGAACTCGTTCCGAGATTTCCCCTTGGCCTTTCTCGTAGAGACGAACCGCATCGAAATCTTCCGGCAGGAGAGTGACATCGCAAAGCATCCCAGCGGTCATGGTTTTATGAACAATCTGCAATGACTTCCATGGGAATTTTTCCAACACCATCGCCACCAGAAAATTGGTGAGACTGCTCTTGAGGTATTCTTCCGAACATTGGCCCCGGAAGCGTTTCACAAAGGCGTGCAGCCCCGGCGCTTCCTTGATCATATTCATGGTCTTTTCGTTGGCGACCTTGAGTACATCGAGCGACGTCTTATCGATACCGAAGTGACGGATAAAATCTTTGGCGATGTTGGCCGCTCCCTCAGCTTGTTGAACGCGCACTTCATCGGTGGTGGCCGGATCGTAGAAAAATTTTGAGTTCAGTGTCGTCTTCACGGCTTCCATGATTTTTTCTGAATCAGCTTGCTGGACGTAAGCAAACTCTACGCCCTTCGCTTGCAGTTTTTTCAAAATCTCAGTGAAGGATTCGTTGGGGTAGTTGAGCTTGATAAACTTTCCCGCTACCTGGACATGCACCTCGATCCCCTCGAAGGAGCCGGGGAATTTTAAAAGATGAGCGATGCCAATTTTGGTGAGGGACGAATCCATGACTCTATTGTGCCATGGATTCGGAAGATTCAACTAACCGAAATAACACATTTTAGCGGCCAATAAGCTCAATAACATAGGCACCATAACCGACTAAAAAGAACACTCCGAGAAACTTCTGAAAACGCCCAGGTGTTTTGGCAAGAACGCCAACGAAAAGTGCACTGAGAATCATAACGGGAATATCAATTTGCTGCATTGGAAGATCTGCAATTAACGACGTCGGAGAGAGCATTCCGGAGATACCGAGTACGGCGAGGATGTTAAATATATTCGAACCCACAACGTTACCAATGGCGATTTCTTTTTCACCTTTGAGTGTGGCCGCCACCGATGTGGCAACTTCAGGGAGTGATGTGCCTGCAGAAACAATCGTGAGGGCAATGACACTTTCAGCAATGCCCCATAAACGCGCGAGTTCTGCTGCTCCATACACGAACATGCGCGCACCGATGATGAGCAATACGAGACCGCCGAGAAGCAATAGAATGTTCCGAGGAGCCGGGCCCCCTTCATTAAACTCTTGGCCGAATTCAGCTTTCACACTGGCTCGCTCTTTCATGGCAAGTTTCACCTGAAGAGCGGTGTAACCAATGATGCCGACTGCAAAGACGGCAGCTTCCGGGCGTGAGAGTGCGCCGTCTTGACCCATCCACCAAAGCAGAACACTGGACACTACCATCAGAGGAATATCAATTTTCAGCAGCTGTCCTTGGATGACCAAGGGCTTGATCAAGGTACACATGCCAAGAATAACTAGAACGTTGAACGTGTTCGAGCCGACCACATTACCAAAAGCGATGGCGCTGTTGCCATTCATGGCCGCCAGAATGTTCACCGCCATCTCCGGCGCGGAGGTTCCAAAGGCCACCACTGTAAGCCCGATCACTACAGGTGAGATGCCGAAGCGGCGTGCAAGTTTCGAGGCACTGGCGACGAAGACATCAGCTCCGTAGCCAAGTACGAGGACGCCAACAACGAGGGCAAGGATGGTCACAAAAAGTTGCATGGAATGATCCTAAAGAGAAAGTTCTTGCTTAAGGAAAGCATGAAGATGAGGCGCCGCCAAGGTCGGTTCGTGGTGGGCAAGCTTTTTTGGAGCGAAGCTGGTGACATTATTGCCGAGGGTTTTGAGATGGCCTGCGAAGTTATCCATACCGCCGGCACCGACCACCATGTCGTCTTCACCGACGATGAGATGGATGCGCTCACCGCTGAGTTGTAAGTTTACTTTTTCGTCGCGAATCCAAGGAAACATCACAGTGGTATCCAGTGCGGGTGAAACCAGTTGGCGACGAATGCTCAACGTCTTCTGATAAAACTCTGTATCAAAGAGATGGGTTTCGACTTTTTCGTTGAGACCAAGTCCAACTCCGACGCCGAGGCGTTTGAGTGAAGCAAAGGCCGGCAATTTAAGCGCCTTCAGCGCCATCAGGGCACCTAGAGAATGACCACCCAAGATCAACTGTTGAGGAGAACTCAAACTATTGAGCAGGCCTTCTAGGCGCTCATGAGCTTGGGCGAAAAGCGTGTGGGCTTCGGCCGTGAAGTCTTCAAAACGTTCAACTTCGTTAAAGCTGCCCAGATAATGGCCGGGCCAATCAAAAATTATGGCGGGGATGCCGGCTTCAGCAGCGCGGATCGCCCAAGGCAGGCAATCGGCTTTGCTGGCGGTGTATCCGTGCCCGTAAATAGCGCGGATGGGACGCAGATCTCCCTCTGGAATAAGAGCGAAGGCCTGGGTTTCGCACCAAGGTAAAGAGAGGAGGGTCTTCGTGATTTTTACATTCATAATAGACGCATTGAGCCAGAAAATGGTGGAGCAAATCTCATTGACGATTCTTAGGCCCTACCTTAACTTGAAGAACTCATTTTGAGAATTGCCCGCGTAGCTCAGTTGGTAGAGCAAAGGATTGAAAATCCTTGTGTCCGTGGTTCGATTCCGCGCGTGGGCACCACTTCCCAAAATGACTTAAAAGCCGCCTTCGGGTGGCTTTTTTTATTTTTAGCAGGTGATGAATCAAAATGAAAAATATCTTAAAAATGTTCTTAATGATCTTTGCTTTAAATTCATGCGCTTCGATGAAAGGCTCGGTCGAATTGATGTGTCAGAATAAATGCCAAAAAGATTACACAGACTCGAGCAAGATGCTGGAGTGTCAGCGACAGTGCTCCTCTAGTCATCGTTGATGCTCTTGTCTGAAATGCTTTGATTGTGACGGCTTCAGCACCTTCACTTCATGAAGTAGAGTGAGTGAGATTTAGTAAATAAGGGTTCACTTGTTAGGTAACAAGGAGGACCCATGAAGAATCTAATTTTAATTCTCACGCTGACTTTTCTCTCATTCTGCTCTTACGCTCAATGCACTGGTCAGATACGTACTTTCGCGATGGCCGCCTATGTGGCCGGAGTAGAACCTAAAATTCTGGCGAGCACCATAATCGCTGGGGCCGGTAACACTCCCGGTCTCTTGGCCTATAGCGATCAAAAAATTGTTGTGAAGCTACGTCAACGACGCATGCGAGAACTCAGCATTCCTAACGTGAGAACCTACGAGTCACAGTTGCGCTCGGTACTCACGGTAGATCCTCTCCATGTTGTCGGGCGCATCGAGCCGCGCTCAATGTATTTATTTATTCCTAATAGTGATAGGACTGTCCCGGTACGTTATCAGCGTGAGCTACAGGCCGCAGTGAGGGAGCCTATCGTTTATGTGATGCGAGGTAACCATCGCACAGGTTTAGCAAAGGCGAGCCGGCTTCATGGTGGGAAGATAGTGTCCTTTTTTACGCGCAGACTTTTTTAGTTCTCAACTGACTTCAGATAAGGTTCAATTTTGTGAAGTCACAAAATTCTATCTGGAGTCTTTATGCGCATTGTTGTTCTTGCTGCTCTCATGCTCATTACTATGACTGCGCACTCAGCGCCGGTCACCAATCTTTCATTCGGTGGTGGATTTAATCTAAGTAAACCGACCGTCGATGATGACCTGGGAGAGGGTGTCGACGAGGCCTACAACCTGGATCTCGGAGTTGGCCTGAAAGCAAACACGGCGATCAATGAAACTGTCGGTTTCCGGTCGGGTCTGTATCTTCACCAGAAAACCGCAGGCTTTGACATCGACATCGATGGAGACAAAGGCGACATTAATGGCAAGGTCATTTACCTCTCGGTTCCTCTGACTGTTCAACTCGAAGCAAATGAGAATTTCGCCTTCTACGGCGGCTACATTCTAGACTACGCTATCAACAGCTACTGCAATGCGGGCGGAGATTTTGAATCGTGCACCTTGAATGAGGACGCGAAACAAATCACACACGTCGCGACGGTAGGTACCGTTTTGCATGCGAGTGAGAAGTGGGATTTGGAGCTGGGTTATCAGCACGGCTTGAGCGAAGTTTTTGATGATCTTAAAATCCATGCGTTTCAACTCATGGCCTACTACAAGTTTTAAGATGTTTTATTGGCCACGCTCGTCGTTAGGAGCGTGGCCATTAAAACTAAAGCAATTGGTCCGGTGATTCAAATTTCGACGTTTTGTAGTAGCCCGTCTCAACCCGATCATCATCTAAGAATTTCCAAGAACCAGAGTCCTCTGAAGCCACTGAGATATCTCGTGCGCCGCAGTCGCGTAGAATTTCTTTGGCCTTGTTGGACCAGGTCGCATCATCCACGTGAACTGAAATCAGCATCCCACCATTTTTGATTTCTGATTCAAAACGTTTGGCTTCGTACTCAGGAATGCCCATTCCGATCAGACCTCCTGCCACACCACCGACAGTGCCACCTAGGCCAGCACCGGCGATCGCCGCCATGATTGGACCGGCCGCGACGAAGGGACCGATACCTGGAATCGCTAAGGCGCCTGCGCCAACGAGCCAACCTAAAGCGCCGCCTGCGAGTGCACCCGTGGTCGCACCGGCGGCAATCCCTTCAGGAGCTTTGGTATTCATTTTGTGAGCAAAATCTTTGGTCTCACCACGATCTTGCATTAACACAGAGACATCAGAGTGACGGAAGCCTTCTGTTTTTAAACGCGCAATCGAGCTTTCGATAGAGTGGCGATTATCAAAAATTGCAAACACGGCCTTGTGGCCTTTCTTATTCATATCGTATCCCATGGTAACCTCCTGGTTATTCTGTGTAAGTCAGTTGACTGTTAATGGCACGCGATCCCTTCATGCGGCTTGCGTGCGTAATGACTCGATTTTTTTCTTCTTGGTCGCGGACTTCACCTTTGAGTGTGATCTTGTTCGCCAGTGTCACAATGGTGATGTTCTGCGCAGAGACGGAGAGCTGGCTGTCGTCAGTTAGACGAGAACGAATTCGTCGAGTGACTTCAATGTCCGCTTCACTGCCTTTGAGCTGATCATCGGCGGTGACTTTCGTGACTTTGGCCTGGTGATGTTTCTTGGGCCGAGCATCGGTTTGCGGCGTTGTCGAGCAGGCGGCGCTTGAGATGACTAGTATCGTAAGTAGCGAAAGACTCTTTTTAAAATTCATCAGGACTCCTTGTTAATTGGGTTAATCACGGAAGATAAAAAGCCAGAGAAGAATCACCACGAACCCGGGAACACCCAACATCCACATGAGGATGGGGACAACGACTTTTCCTTCGGCATTGTTCTTCATAAGTCCTCCTTGTGAACTGTTTTGTAAGATTGAAGTTAACTGATGGGGGAATATGAGGCGTCTTGGGAGCGTTGAGATGTTGTGCTGATTTCTACAAGACTCAGACGGCCTCGTATTATAAATGCACCGCTGCTTGAGATCAGCGATAATACGACTCAAGTATGGGCATTTCACGAGAACTTAAAACTCAATTCGCACAATTTTCGGAAGAAGAAACCGATCGCATCATTCGTATGGCCTGGGAGGATCGCACGTCCTTCGATGCCATTAAGCTTCAGTTCGGTCTGTCACCGAATGATGTGGTTCGCTTTATGCGTACGCAGCTTGATGCCAAGGCCTTTGCTCGCTGGCGACGGCGCGTGCACGAGCAGGGACACTTAAAAAATGAGGCCCGCCGGCCTGAAGGCGTGACGCGTTTCAAATGTAAGTCCCAGCGTTTGAACGGAACAATTAAGGGTGTTAAATAGCTTTTTAAAAAAGAGTGTTTGACATGCCAAACTCGTGTTTGCTACTCATAACGCATGCGCAAACACTGGGTTTTTGTCCTTCATAAATACCTCGCTCTCGTTCTGTCTCTCCCTCTTCTTCTGACCGCCCTTTCGGGCGTATTGATATCTGTATCACCCCTCTTTTCCAGTGGGGGCGCATCACTTAAATCACCACCTATCAGTCTTATTGAACTGATGAAAAAAGTAACGATTGAAGTACCTGAAGCCCAGCTCATGCGAGGCCTCAGCCGTGGTCCAGGAGGACCGACGGCGCACTTGATGGTGAATGTAGAGGGCAAAAGACAATTCATCTGGAGCGACGGAGCTGAACTCAAGCGCCACGATTTGAGTGGCGATTTCTTTTATCAAAACAAACATTTCCACGAAGGCTTTCTGCTCTCAAGCGTCGGCAAAAAAGTTGTCGCTTACAGTGGACTTGGCCTGGCCCTCATCGTGCTCTCGGGCGTGCTGTTCTGGCTCGGCAACGGCTTCATGAAACGTACAAAAAATCTTTGGCAGAGTAGTCCCCGTCGCCTGGCCGCATGGCACGTGGTGCTCGGGCTTGTCATCGCAGGGCCACTTTTTTTTCAGGCCATGACCGGCAGTATGATTGAGTTGAACAATCTCGTCTTTGCGAATGCACCAGTGATGGATCATGAGAAGCCCACCAGCTGCACACCAAACGAACAGCTGGCCCTGATCGAGCGTCTTGAGCAACCCATGATGGTGTTCTTCTGTCGTCCTGATTTTCCTTACCTCATGGTTCGCACCCCGGAAGGCGAAGTGATTCAATACACCGCCGGCGGTTTAGCGGTCATGACTCAGCCCAAAGACCATTGGCAGGGGACTCCTCTGACTCGCAAAGGTTTCTTCGTCGGTCTTCATGAAGCGAAGATCTTTGGTAAATTCCATCACGTTTATAACTTTATTGTGGGAGTCGCTCTCACATTCTTTATTATCTCCGGGCTCATCCTGTGGACCCGCAAGAAATTCAAACATGCACATCCTGTGCAGGAGGCCTCATGATCCGCTTTTTTGCTCCCTTAATCGTTCTTGCCATGGTGTCGCCTGCGATCGCGCAAGATGTTCTGGCACCTGTCGAAATCCGCGCGAAAGAAGTGGCTCCCGTTCGCTGGAAGGAAGTGGAAAGCACGCGCATCTTAAGTGGCAAAAAAAACAAGGCCACTAAGACCGACATCAATCCGCCCATTGCGACAGATAATTTGCGCCAGTTCTTTTCGCAAAATGCGTCCGTGCTCACACCTGAACAAAGCACAGAGCCGTGGACGGCCCTCAGCATCCGCGGCATCGGCGATCCCCACGAAGCGCAAAACGTTTTGATTCTGCAAGACGGACTGCCTGTTCCCGTCGACATGTACGGAAGTGCTGGGCAGTACTATTCACCTCCCGGCCCTCTGATGGAAGAAATTGAGGTCATCGGCGGTGGGGCCGCTTTGATGTACGGCCCGCAACCAGGCGGTGCGATTAACTTCCGCAGTAAGGGCCTCACACCAGAAACTGAGTTCGGCGGTAAAGTGGGTTTGACCTACGGAAGCTACGATCTCAAGTCAACGGTGAACCAGGTGCATGGTAAAGCGGGCAATACCGCTTACTGGGCGGGTTACTACCGTAAAGAAGGCGACGGTTACCAACGCACGAACGCTGACTTTTTTGCTCACAACATTCAGGCGAAGTCGCACACATTCCTCGAGAACGGCGACATCGTGAAGTTCTCTCTCCAAGGCTACGACTCAGACTTTGGCATGCCCGGAGGTATGGCACGTTTGAACTGCAATGCCGCCAACGCGAACTGCTGGGACCGTGATGGCGATAATCGTAAAGCGACTCGTGAAAATGATCGTCTACAGATTGCACGTGCATTGCTCTCTGTGGGCCATGAAAAGAAAGTCAACGAAGCCACGACGGTGGAGACGACTGTTTGGGCCACGACCTATAAACGTTATTCGAAGACGCAGACGGGTGGTGGATTTGGAACAAGCCCGACGGCCGACACGAATTCAAGTCGACAGAACGACGCCCACGGCCTCAACGCCGAGGTCCGCGCTCGCCACGATTGGAAAGCGGGTGAAAATGAAAACACGCTGACCGCTGGTGTGTTGACCTATAACACGAATGCTCCTACGACGACCTGGAACGGTAATGATGCCGAAGCCATTCGGGGAGAGGTTGCGAGCCGTGTGCAAAACGAAACCCGTGCCTTGGCCGTGTTTGCGGAAAACCGTTTTTCTTTTGGTAAGCTGGCGATCATCCCCGGTGTCCGTATGGAGCACATCAAACTGAGCACCGAAAACCGTACACTGGATCGTGAGCGCGAGGAAGAATTCAACGTCATCCTCGGGGGCCTCGGCGCAAGTTATGATCTCACTGAGCAAACCCAGGCCTATGCTAACGTGTCACAAGGTTTCAAGCCCATTAGCTTCGGCACCGTCATTCAACAGGCCGATCCAACCGTTGTGGTTGAAGGTGATATCAAGCCGTCCTACATCTACAACTACGAAGCCGGTGTACGCAGCGATTCGGCTAAATGGAATTGGGATGTGTCGGGCTACTGGGTGCAGTATCAAAACCAACTCGCCAGCACGACTTCGGGCGGCGTGACCACACTTTTTAACGGCCGTTCGGCGCACTACCGCGGGATCGAAGCAGGTGTGACTCGTAAAGATGTTCTCTCGCATGAACAACATGCGCTTGATCTCTATGTGAATGGTAACCTGTTGGATGCTGAATTCCGTGGTGGTGAGCTTGAAGGCAAGAAACCGATGTTCAGTCCGCGCCACATGGTGAAGTACGGTGCGATCTATCGCTATGCTGAGAAGTACCGCGCCTCAGTGTTGGCGACTTACGTATCAGACTACTATTCCAACGATACGCGCACAGATAACAACTACGTACCGTCTTATCAGTTGTTCGATCTTTTGGCAGAAGCTCGTATCGGAAAACACTGGAGTGTGAATGGAGCCGTGAACAATTTCTTGGACAAGGTTTACTACGCCCGCGTTCAATCAACGGGTGTGTTGCCGACGATGGGAAGAAACTTCTACGTGGGTGCGAACTACCGCTTCTAGATTAAAAGCAAGTTGTGAGGGTGGGTCGACCGTTCTGGCGGTCCACCGTCATGATGAACTCACCCTGTCTTCCAATTGAATAACGGGCCTCAAGATGTGACTGAAGAGTCCAGTTCGGCGAACCTTCGGTTTGCGCCAGCACGCGTTCGTACTGCACGAGACTGTTGTTCTGGCAGTAGTAACGGATGATAGTTCGTTTGATGATGTTGGTGCCGTTGTAAGGTTCGTCGCGCACTACACCTGCAGGATCAGTTCTGAATTCGAGTTGGGTGTTGCGGCCGCTACGAAAGTCTGTGGTGCTGAAATGGTAGATCGGACCTGTTTCACCTTCACTCATGCTCGCGATGAGGTCCACGGGCCATTGCTCATTACCACCACGACAAGTTCCCCAGCGACCACGTAGGTCAGGGCAAGAAGCGAAGGCAGAGCTACTAAGCCAGAGTGCGATCAAAAGTGTTCTCATGATCTAAGGCTCGCGAAAATCATCAGAAAAGGCAACCTTTTCGCTCAGGGTTGGGCCAATCCTTGCCCACCACGCCAAAATGAGCCTCGGGCGCTAAACTTAAAGAGTGAAGACCGACCTCAATCCCTATGGGATGCCTCTTAATTCGCCAGCCTCTCAGCCGTTAAAAAACGGCAAGGCATTGCCTATGGGCGCCAAAGTTCCTGATGCTTTGAAGCCTGCGAGTGCGGCGAAAGATTACAAAGTCGATCTCTCCGAAGCCGCACGCCAGCCGGCGCCTCCAAGCAGTATCAGCACGCCTTCACTTCCAAGTGCTCCGTCTTTGCCCTCGACGCCTGATCTTCCTTCGTTACCAAAAGAAGCAGCAGAAGAAGCGGCCAAGGAAACGGCCAAAGATAAGGCCGTTGAGAAAGCCGAAAAGCTCGCCAAAGCCGAAGAGAGTGCCAAAGCGGGGAGTGTAAAAAAACCTGCCATCATTTTCGTCTCTGGGTTGCAGTGGATGTATTCTCCTTCGAAGTCAGAGGGAAGTTATGCAGGTGTAGGTCGCATGGCCGAAGCTGTGGACGGTTCACGCATATACGGCTGGGATCAGAAAGATGCCATCCTCGAACAGATCAAAAAAACGCACTCTGACTTTCCGGTCATCCTCGTCGGTCACTCGCTCGGCGGTGATACGGTGAAGGAAGTGGCCGATGATCTCGACTCGCTTGAGCATGGCTTCCGGAAGGTCGATTTGCTCGTCACGCTTGATGCCGTCGGATTCGGTAACGACATCATTCCGCAGAACGTGAAAGAGCATCTGAACGTCTTTGGTGAAAACGATATGTTCTTGAACGACGGCCCCCATGTGGCCCGCCGTTTTGAGAAAACCAAAGTGCAAAATATTTTGTCACCTCTCGATCACACGGAGCTCGATGACTCTAAAGAGGTGCAATTTGAGATCATGGAAGCGATTAACAGGGTGTTACCTGGTCGCACGAAAGAAGCAAAATAGTCAGCTAATGTTTTCCCGCAGTTTTCCTTAAAATCCTCCAGCAAAATCCGACAAGCCTGTGATCGCGACTGCACGCGATGAATGCAAGGTTTTGGATGAATCAAACATCACTTTTTATCTGTGGACTCGTACTGGCCGCCAGCTTGATTGGTGCTGCGAGTTTTACAGATTTAGCCGACCGCTATTACGCCTCTCAGTCGAAGACAGAAGCTGGCCGTTGCCCGGCTTCAGTTGAAGAAGACAAAACCATCATCGGACATAGCGAAACTGTTTTCTTCGGAACTGAGAAGAGCATGGTCTTCGATGCCAAAGTTGATTCCGGTGCGGAGACCAGCTCAATTCATGCACTCAACGTTGTGGCGTTCTCGCGCAAAGTGACAGAAAACGGCGAGGCGAAAGAACTTTTGTTCGTTCGCTTTGAAACACAAGACGATGCGGGCCGCGCTCGTCAACTGGAGCGCATGGTAAGTCGTATTGATCAAGTCCGTTCAGCGTCGGGCACATCGACTCGTTACTTCTTCCGAGAAGTTGTATGGGTGGATGATCAATCTTATGAAATTGAAATCAACCTGGCCGATCGTTCGGCCTTGTCGAAGAAAATGTTGATTGGAAAAAATCTACTCAATCAAGGCTACCTGATTGATACCAATCAGGCCTACGTGATCACACGTGCCCTTTCGGCGATCGAAAAACTCTAAGACTATCTGATCTTTCGAGAAGGAGCGACGTTCGGATCGGCCGGCTCGTACTCCGAGTGAACACCCGCGCACCCTTCCACTGAAACAGTCTTTTCGCTAATGACTTGTAGATGCTGGGGCAGTCTAACAAATGAGCTGTAGATCTGTTTTTTGCTCGAGCTAAACAGTGCGACTTCAAAATAATAATGCCCCACCATGGTGTTTCCAATGTTCAATGCCGTCGGAACCAATTCACTTACAGTGAGTTTTTCATTGTGATTACCAGCGAAGGCAACCGGAAATTCTGTGAGCTCAGGTTCACCCACCAATTTCCAATCATCCAGGCGTCGATCATGAGAAAAGGCCGGGCACTGAAAGCGTCGAAAGCGTTCTGAAATCGCCCAGGCCGCATAGGTGAGACTGAAGGAGATCGCCTTGACGGGTTGGCTACTCGCTCTGCCTTTTTGCACACCTCTGAAAGGAGCAAAGAGGGTGATGAGTTCGATGCGTGAGCCTTGCGAGTTATTCTGAATGATGCGGACGAGCCAAGAATCGACTCCAAAGGCTTCCTGCAGATGATCAATGTCATCACCTTCAAGGGACGGAAGTGCCAAAACCACGTTGAGGCTTTTGCTGACGGTATCGCGGTAGATCCGCCCCACTTTCCAAGTTCCCTCAGACATTGTGGGAACTTCCCATTTCACTTCGCTGAGTCGTACGCCTACGCCATCCCGTTGGAGAACGGCTTTCTTGGTACAACCCAATAGGCAGAGTAATGTAGTCAGACAAATGACGTCCCAGCGCATGTCTTCTCTCCCAGCTTTCTGATAGACTACTGCCATTATAGCTCGAAAGGAGAAACTTCATGAAATTCATCTTGTTAGTAAGTATCTTAGGCCTCGCTACGGCGTGCAGTTCGGCTCCCGGCGTTCTCACAGAGGGCGGCAAGGAAGTTGAGACGCTCGCAACGAAGCCTGGCACAGAATGCAATGTCGTAGGGAAAGTCGTGGGTGAGAGTGAGCAGGGCAGTCCAGAGATGGCACGCAACCACGCTCGTAATTTGACCTCGAAGTTGCGTGGCAACTCGATGTTCATTAATCAAGAAGTGCCGAATGGTGCAAAGATTCAGGTTTTTGCGACGGCCTACGACTGCGAATAAGTAGAAAGATATTGATCTAGGCTTTCGAGGGTGGGCAGATGGCTCACCCCGATGGCTTTAATTTCTGTCGTTACCCACGGCTTAATGTTCCCACCTATCACCAGCGGAACATTCACCGTCATCAAGCTCTTAAGCTTTTTGAGGTAATCTTGCAGCGTGAAATGCTCGGTAATCTCATGTCCTTTGGTGACGCCAAAAAGCACAGATGTCGGACGAAGTTGATTGATGGTTTCCGCCATGGCATCCGCGGGCATGTCTTTTCCTAAAAACAAAAACTGCACGTTGTACTCGATACATAAGAGGCAAGCGGCCATGAGCCCAATCTCGTGCAACTCACCCTCGGGGGCGGCCAACAAAATCAGTCCAGGGCGCAGTTGCTGGCGCGCATAGTGCTTTGCGATCATCTGGCCCATATGAAACTGCACGATTGCCGTGAGAGTGTGCTCTTGCGCGATCGACAAGGTCTCGTTCATTGACCGGATTCCGATCTCCCGAAACAGCGGAACGATGATCTCAAGGGCAAAGTCACGCGGGCTGAGCGTCTTCTTCACCTTCTCGAGTTCATAAGAAATGATGTCGAGCTTGTAGGCAGAAAGCGCCAACAGAATTCCGCTGCGAACAGACTCCATATCCACAATGTCTTTATCGTCTGCTGCAAAAAGCTCGATGGACGTCAGTTCGTTTTCTTTGAGCATCGCCTTCAATTCATCATTAGAAAGTCCTGCGATCTTTCCAATAGAGAAGCCTTGCTGTGTCAGTTGTTGAAGAATGGAGAGTTTCTCAATGTCAGACTCAGAGTAGAGGCGATGACCATTGTCGGCCCGCTGTGGAGTTAAAACGTTGTAACGCTTCTCCCAGGCACGTATCGTTGCCGCTGCAACCCCAGAAAGCTGCGATGCGATATGGATATTAAAAACTGACATAGTAATCGCATAGTAGAAAAAAAAGCACTTTTTGGCCTGATAAGTTTTTTTGCTATTTAATAGTCCAGAAATTGTTCATC
>JBEIPE010000394.1:0-2303 GCA_040377215.1 Halobacteriovoraceae bacterium | reverse complement strand
GCGCACGTCGCGCGATGTTTTCTCACGTCCGTTGCGTGCTCGCTGCCCGCTGTTTGCCTCAGTGGGAACGGAAGATGGTTTGGTGAACGCAGGCATGCTCTTGAAGTATTTTGCCAACATCGAAAAGAACACCAAGGTGCTTAAAGTGGAAGGCGGCTATCACGAGCTTCATAATGAGATCGAGAAATACCGCCAACCGTACTTTGATTTCCTACGTCAGTCTTTGGCCGGATAAGGCATCGCCGCCAGTCTTTCTGTGAGCGGAGGATGTGAGTAGGTCCACGCAGCATAGAGAGGATCCACCACGAGGCTACCGGCATTGCCACGGTAAAGTTCTAACAGCGCAGTGCCAAGCCCTTCGGCCGACGTGCGTTCAATGGCGTAACGGTCGGCCTGGAATTCATGACGACGTGACCACCATGACATCAAAGGGCCCAAGGGAACTGACACAAGTCCGCCCAGCCACATGGCCACCAGTAGGACTACTCCGTGAGTGGGAGCTAAGCCGAGGTCCATAAAAAAATCAGCGCGCAAGGAGATCCAGCCCAATCCGTAAAACGCCACGGCACTCATGATTAAACTGATAATGAGACCTTTCTTGATATGGCCGTGAGCGAGATGTCCTACTTCGTGAGCGAGTACGGCGAGAGTTTGCTCCGGACGAAGTTTTTGCAAAAGTGTGTCGAAGAAAACAATTCTCTTCGCTCGACCCATACCGGTGAAGTAGGCGTTGCCATGTGAGCTGCGCTTAGAGGCATCCATCACATACACACCGCTACTTTGAAAACCTGCACCTTCGACTAACTGCTTGATGCCATCGGCGAGGGCCGCATCTTGCAGCGGAGAGAATTTATTAAAGAGTGGAGCGATGACCGTCGGCCACAGCCAGATGATTAAAAATTGAAAGAGCGTATAAAAGATATAAGCAGGAACCCACCAGTACACTGGAATCGAATTCATAAGTAAAACCAGGGGAGCTCCGAGGATCACAAGAAAGACGGCGCCGATCACTGAGCCCTTCAAACGATCGATGAAAAATGTCTTCAAGGTTGTGCGATTGAAGCCAAAGCGTTCTTCCAGCACAAACTGAGAATAGAGTGACCAAGGAAGACCGAGCAGGCCTTCAATCACACTCACTGCTGCGATGAGGGCGACAGGTTGCCAAAGAGAGCTTGGCACATAGAAGAACAGGCGCGAGTCGAGCTGCATTAGAAAACCAAAATAAAACCAAGAGAACAATACGGCCCCCTGAAACCACATGCGGCCCAGGCCTAACTGGAGACGGGCGCGGCCATAGTCGGCGGCTTTTTGATGCTCTTCGATAGTAAAGAAAGAACTAAAAGCTGCCGGGACGGTGTTGCGATGATTGAGCATGGCCTTGCGTTGCCTGAGCATGAGCCATGACTGTACGATCAGCTTGAATCCCAACAAAATGCCTACGATCAGGATGCCTTTCATGCTCATGGCCCGTACCCCTCAATTTCAGATTTGGCGCTTTTACGCCCATAACACGTTAAGAAATTATACCTATGTCTTAGTGGAAACCGCAGCACGAACTGCAACGGTCATCGATCCCTGGGATGGCGAAGATTTGTTGACGTGGGCCGCGCAGGAAAAAGTTAAACTGACAGGTGTTCTTAATACCCACGGCCACCATGACCATATCCGTGGCAATCAGGTGCTTATTGATGCTGGTGTCCCGTTGTTGACCGGAGCGGCCATGGTGACGTCCCACGCCGTTCCCGGTCACACATTGGATCACGTGGCCTTCAAGCTTAAAGAGGCGCCGCATTTCTTTCCAGGCGACACTCTGTTTCAGGCTGGAGTGGGCACTTGCAAAAATGGAGGAGATCCTGGCGTGCTTTACCGCACGGTAGCGCAATTGGAGCAGCTGCTTTCTGATGAAACGGTGATTCATGTGGGTCATGATTATTTAGCGAAGAATTTGAGCTTCGCCCTTCACATCGAACCTGGCAATTCTGTTGTCCAAGGGCGTCTGAAGGCCCTTGCTACACAGGTCAGCTATGAGCTGCCGCCCTACACATGGGCGGAAGAAAAACAGATCAATCCTTTTCTTCGGCTTAAAGAGCCTGGGATTCGAAAACGCTTATGCGAACTGAAGCCTGACTTGGCAAGCGGCCCCACTAGTGATGAGATGCTGTTCCGGGCGCTTCGTAGTTTGCGCGATAATTTTTAACCACACTCCAGGAGTTTATTATGGCGAAAAAAGCCACCAAGAAGAAAGCAGTGAAGAAAGTTGCGACGAAAAAGAAAGTCGCGAAAAAAGTGACGAAGAAGAAAGT
>JBEIPE010000277.1:0-3923 GCA_040377215.1 Halobacteriovoraceae bacterium | reverse complement strand
TCCGGTGCGCGGAATTGCTTCCACTCCGTGAGAACAATCAGGCCATCAGCATCATTGAGAGCATCGTATTTATTTTCAAAAGCATCGACAGGAACCTCGATAGAGTTCATGTGCTTTTGAAAATTGTCGCCGGCTTCCGGATCGTAGAAACGCACTTTCGCTCCGGCCTTAACGAGTGCCACAGCGGTATCAATCGCTGGCGTGTCACGAATGTCGTCGGTGTTCGCTTTGAAGGCGACACCCCAAAGAGCAAATGTTTTGCCCTTGAGATCATTGCCGAAGTGCTTGAGCACTTTGCCCACCATGTATTTCTTCTGTTCAGCGTTCACACGCTCGGTCGCTTCAACGATTTGCAAGCTCATGCCCAGTTCTTTCGCCGTGTAGACCAAAGCCTTCACGTCTTTCGGAAAGCATGAACCGCCGTAACCCGGACCTGGGTACAAGAATTGTGAACCAATACGTGAATCCGTCGAGATACCGTGGCGAACTTCTTCGACGTCCGCACCAATGGCATCACAAAGACGAGCGACTTCGTTCATGAAAGAAATTTTGGTCGCGAGGAAGCAGTTCGCAGCGTATTTGGTCATTTCAGCCGAAAGATTCGACATGCGAATGGTACGCTTCACCTGACGGTTGAACGGCTCGTAGAGCTCTTCCACGACCTGTGCCGCTTCGTTTTCGCTCGCACCGATAACGATTCGTTCCGGCTTCATGAAGTCTTCAACGGCCGAGCCTTCCTTGAGGAATTCCGGGTTGTTCAAAACAGAAAACTTCTTGTTGGTTTTGCCTTTGAGGTATTCACGAACTTTGTGGCCAGTGCCCACAGGGACAGTTGATTTCACGACGACAACGCTGCCATCGTGCAAGTACGGAGCAATGCCATCACAGGCACTAAAGAGGTATTTCAATTCGGCTTTGCCAGTATCAGAAGACGGCGTTCCCACCGCGAGGAAAACTGTTTGCGAGATCGCAACGGAGTCGTACTTGGTATCAAAGGTGAGGCGCTTCTCATCGATGTTGGATTTCATCATCGTCTCAAGGCCAGGCTCATAGATCGGGCACTCGCCAGCGCGCATACGATCGACTTTCTTCGCATCAATGTCGACGCAAGTGACGGTATGGCCCATTTCCGCGAAACAGGTCCCGGTAACAAGACCCACGTAACCGGTGCCAATGATTGTGACTTTCATGTACACTCCTCTCTATAAACTCAGACCGACAGACTATACCTAGAAGCGTTTTATGAGAATAATGAATGTCGCCAGCTTGCAGACGAAGGGAGGCGTAGAAGTGATCTACGCTGACATGTGCAATGCATTGGCCGGGCATCAGGTTGAACATTTCGTGATGAGCTCACGAATCAACGAAGAAATACTACGCTGCATCAACGAAGTCTCCGCGCCTCCACGTTTTCACAATAAGTGGGGTGCCCTGCACCTCCCCCGCATTCCATTTTTGCGACAATGGCGCTTTGAGAGCGCTTTAAAACAGGCCAAGCCGGATTTGTTGGTGGGTTGGAACCGATTGCACGACTTCCCAACTCTTCCCAAGAACCTCCCCTTCATTCACTACGAGCACGGAACTTCTTGGTACGAACATCCTCAACAAGAAGCTTTGGCCATTCTTCAACGTGCCGATCGCATTATCTGCGCCTCACATGCCGCTAAAAGAATGATCGAACTCAAGTGGCTCAAAAAATCAGATGATAAAATTGTCGTGAATCGCAACGCGGTTCCAGCCAGTCGTTCACAAAAGCAGCCTCGCCAAGAAAGTTCGCAACTGCGATTGGCCTTTGCGGGTCGCTTCCATCCAGTCAAAGCTCCTTGGGTCGTACTCCAGGTATTACTCAAACTCAAAAACGCCACTGCATCGTTCGCCGGCAAAGGCGAACAGTGGGAACCCACTAAAAAACTTGCGGAACAACTTGGCCTCACTGACCGCGTACGTTTTCTGGGACACGTGAGCGATATGACAGCGTTCTATGCTGAGCATGACTATCTTATTTGTCCGTCAGTCAGAGAACCTTTCGGCCTAGTGGCCGTCGAAGCCATGCTACAAGGATGTATTCCACTCACCACCCATGTGGATGGATTGAGTGAAGCTTTAAGTGGCGAGCAGCATCGCTTGTGTGTGCCGGCAACTCTATCAATGGCCGAAGCTGTAAAACTTGGTCATACGGGTGATCTCAAACATGTCACCCATGTCTATGATCCAAGCACGGATAGTCTGCGAGGCGTTCTCTTCCCCGATCCGAATCAGTTCGCTGAAAAGATCTCTCAGCTAGAAGCAGCACCTGCTGAGAAAAAAGCACTGCAAGAAAAACTACAACTGCGGGCCCAGACAGAATATTCATTCACCTCGTTTATCGAAAGACAGCGGGCCATCTATGAAAAATAAAAAAGTTCTCATCTCCATCCTGCAACTCCACAAGACGGCCGCCGGGGCCATGCGGAATACTTTTGAACAGATTCGCTATTTCAAATCACGCGGCTATGAAGTGCATGTGATTTGCGACTTGATGAACAAGGGCTCGGTTCGAGCGGCAGGGGCGATTCCCCATCAAACACTCAAGTGGCCAGGAACGGGAACACTACGTAGAAAGTTTTACGACTGGCAGGCGCAGCTGTGGATCAAATGGCACAAACCTGATTTGGTTGTAGGCCATGGCGATCTTTCGAATCAAGATGTGCTCTGCTTGCATAACAGCGTTCACCTCGCGCATGAATTGATCCATGGGACACCACTTCCGGAAACTGCGGAGATGTGGCCAATCCATACTCCGCAACTGCGCGACAAGCGCTTCAAGCATCTGATCGCAAACTCCCATCTCATGAAGAACGATCTCGTTAAACGCTTTGGCATTGCGGAGAATCTCATCACGGTGGTCTATCCAGCTTACGATGATCACAAGTTCACTCCCGTCGCGGCCCTTGAACGTAATCAGATACGCAGCAACTACGGCGTAAGAGAGAATGAAAAAATCGTCGGGCTCATTACGTCAGGCAATTTTAAAAAACGCGGCGTGGATATTTTCTTTGAAGCCCTCCAGCTTTTGCCTGCGGACATAAAGAAAAACACGAAATTCTGGGTCGTCGGGAAAGACAAACTTCCTGCAACTCCGGCCGGCATTCAGATCGAACAAAAACCGGTCGTCACCGACGTGGAGAACTATTACCGCGCGCTCGATCTCTTTGTTCTCCCTGCTCGCGTGGAAGAATTTGGCCGAGTACAACTCGAGGCCATGGCCTGTGGGTGCCCTATTTTGAGCACTGACAAAGTTGGTGCCTCGGAGTTACTCACTGGTGAGGCCCGCGAGAACATTCTCACGAATACCTCGCCACAAGCTCTTGCAGACACGATGATTAAGCTTCTCGGGAACAGTGAGTTGCGTAGCCGACTCTCGTCCCTGTCCATCCCGAGTGCTAAAGCAGCCGCTGAATCGCAACTGGCACCCTTGTTCGATGCCGTCTTCCAGAGGTCCCTATGATTACAAAAGCCCTGAAGAAGAAAACCAAGCCTATCAAAAAAGCGAAAGAACAACTCGCCGAACTTCGGACCTTGATGCAACTTACGCAACAGGCTTTGTGGGCCCAGAAGAAGCGCGCAGTTGTTATTTTTGAAGGATTTGATGCTGCCGGAAAAGGTACCTGCATTCGACATCTCACAGATGGTCTCGACCCACGAAGCATGAAGGTCGTTCCCATCGGTGCACCGACGACGCAACAGAAAGGACAGCATTACCTTCAGCGGTTTTGGAAAGAGCTTCCCGATGCAGGATGTACGACTGTGTTTGATCGTTCTTGGTATGGCCGTGTGCTTGTAGAGAAAGTCGAAAAGCTTGCGCCTCCTGATCGCATCAATGCCGCCTACACTGAAATCAACCAGTTTGAGAAAATGCTCAAAGATGACGGCATTGTCGTCAT
>JBEIPE010000165.1:0-6516 GCA_040377215.1 Halobacteriovoraceae bacterium | reverse complement strand
TGGCATTGCCGAAAGTGACTCGTTGGTGGTGTTGGGCGATATGAATGAGCTCGGGGAGAATGCGCCTGCTTACCATCGTGAAGTGGGTGAATATCTTCGTCAGTGGCCCGACGCGCATAATGTTTTTATCGGTCGATTTGCTGCTCATTATCTCGAAGGGCGCGGTCTTGGAACTTGCTATCCAGATGCAGCACGATTCAAGGGCCTTGAGTGGGATCATATGACCCAGAGCAAAACACATCTCTTCATTAAGGGCAGTCGCTCTTTACAATTGGAGTCGCTTCTCGCTATAACTTAACGTTACCCTCTTTCAAGGCGTAACTATGCTTTTTCACTGGCTTTATCCGCTAAGTCAGAACCATCATATTTTGAATCTTTTCCGCTACATCACAGTACGATCTTTCATCGCTTTTTTGATTGGAATCATCGTCTCAATTGTTTGGGGAAAAAGATTCATCGCTTTGATGAAACTCCGTCAATTTGGCCAAAGCATCCGTGAAGACGGACCTGAGTCTCACAAGAAGAAAAAAGGCACACCTACGTTTGGTGGCGTTTTCATTATTGGTTCAGCGCTCATTGCCTGTGCTATTTGCGGAAACTTTTTCAGCTTTCCGTTTCTCATCACACTCTTTGTGATGATGAGCTATTTCTTTTTGGGCGGCTTGGACGACTACCTCAAGGTGTTGCTCAAAAATTCCAAAGGTGTATCCGCTCGTCAAAAACTCCTCTGGCAATTCACCACCGCAGGTCTCGCGGCATTCGTGATGATTAAGTGGAATGTCACTGACTCTCAACTCCATCTTCCTTTTATGAAAGAAGCCGTTGTTGATTTGGGTTGGTGGTATGTGCCGTTTGCGGCTCTCGTGATCGTTGGCACTAGTAACGCCGTTAACCTCACGGATGGGCTCGATGGTCTCGCCATCGGTCCCGTGATTATCTCTGCTTCAACTCTTGGCGTGCTCGGCTATATGGCAGGTCATAGCGAATTTGCTCAGTATCTTTTGATTCCTTACGTTCCAGATGTTGGTGAGATCCTGGTTCTCGCTGCTGCCCTGGTAGGCGCTGGCGCTGGTTTCCTCTGGTACAACTCATACCCAGCAGAAATCTTTATGGGAGACGTAGGATCACTCTCGTTGGGTGGAGTGCTCGGCACAATGGCCGTGGTAACAAAAAACGAATTCCTCTTTGTGATCATCGGTGGAATTTTCGTGATCGAAGCGCTGTCTGTTATTTTGCAAGTAGCATCATACAAGACGCGCAAAAAGCGGATCTTCCGCATGGCCCCTATTCATCATCATTTCGAATTGGCCGGCTGGCCTGAAACCAAAGTCATCGTGCGTTTTTGGATCATAAGCCTCGTGCTTGCGATCCTCGCTCTCGCTTCGCTGAAATTACGCTAAGAGGATTCCATGGAAAATTATAAAGGCAAAAAAGTTCTCATCGTTGGCCTTGGTAAAACAGGTTTTGCCCTGATTAACCTCTTCAACCAAGTAGGCTGTGAAATAAAAGTCACAGATATCAAGCCTATTTTCGATTTGAACAAACAAGTTAAGCGTCTCAAAAAAGTAAATCCAAACCCAACCATGACATTGGGCGAGCACCGTGAGGAAGACTTCACGTCTGCTGACGTGATTGTCTATTCTTCATCAGTTGATCCAAACTTGCCGCAGTTGAAAGCGGCTCGCGACCAAGGTCGTGAAGTGTACAGTGACTTTGCGTTTGCTTACGCCAACTGCAAGAAGCCAGTCGTAGCCGTTTGCGGAAGCTATGGCCGTACCACCATCGCTCACATGATCGCGTACACCTTGCGCGTAGATAAGAAGAACGTGTTTGTGGGCGGCACGAGCGAAGAGCCATTCATCAACTACCTCATGATGCCTAACCGCGATGAGATGGATTACGTTGTCGTTGAAGTGTCCCCGCTTCAATTGCAAACCGTTCCTCACTTCAAGCCAGTCCTCGCTGTTTACCCAAACCTCGAAGAGAAAATGGTTCCTGGCCGCTTCAAGGGCCCGGGTGAATTCCTCGATACCGCTCTTAAAGTCGCACGTGATTTGGGCCCTGATGATCACCTCGTCGTGAACTTCGATAAGCTTGCTGGTAACAGCATCTTGCGTAACTGCCAGGCGCAGACGTTCTGGTACTCACGCAAGAGCTTTGTGAGCATGGGCGTGATCAACGAAATCCAAGGCACACACTTTCACGACAAACGCATCCACTCGAACATTCACTACCATTCAGAGTTTAAAGTGACTGACATGCGTATCGTAGGCCAGAACAGCCGCGAGAATATGTTGTCTGCGATCACGGCCTGTAAGGCTTTGAAGTGCTCTGATGAATCAATCCAGTACTGCATTGAAAACTTCCCGGGCATTCCTCACCGTCTGGAATTCGTCGTTGAGAAAAACGGCGTAAAATTCTACAACGACTCTAAGTCTGAGACGATGGATGAGCTCAAGGTTAGCCTTGAGGCGTTCAAAGAGCCGGTCATTCTCATTGCCGGCGGTAAAGAGATCGAAGGCCTGCCATTTGATAAGTACTTCGGTGTGATCAACGAAAAAGTTCGCTGCCTGGTTTTGGTGGGCGAAGTGAAAGAAAGCATGAACCGCATCTTGGGTGAAGCGACCCAGACTTTCTTGGTGGGTTCGTTTGATGAATCAGTGCTTTTGGCCTATCAGAAGAGCCGCACCGGCGACACAATCCTTCTTTGCCCAGGAAATGACGGCACGGACGTGTTCCGCGACTTCGAAGAGAAGGGCAACTACTACAAAAAACTCATCTTCCAATTGTAAGCAATCGAAACAGCGCGTAAAATGGAAGCATCCGGAAACAAGGATGCTTCCATGGAACACGATAACGGACTAGAAAAGACAACTAACCTATTTCTCCTCACCACCGTGATGATTATCTTCTTCGGTGTGGTGATGGTTTTCTCGTCGAGCTATATGTACGCTCGAGAGCAATTCGGATCTCCTACACACTTTCTCTTTAAGCAACTTTTTTTCGTGGGCCTTGGCACTGCTGCGGCCTACTTACTCGCACGTACAAAAATTTCTTTTTGGTATAAGTACGCTTATCCAGTGAACGCAATGTTTGTGATGCTGCTTGCTCTCACTCAGGTGCCAGGTATTGGCGTCGCCATGAAGGGTTCACAACGTTGGCTTGATATTGGGTTTATGAACTTACAGCCAGGTGAGTTCGTAAAATATTCAATCATCCTCGCGGCAATTAAGTATTTTGAAAATTTCCAGGTCTACGATAATCAAAAGAAAGCGGTGAATGCCATTGGCATCGTCTTACCCCTGCTGATTTTCTTAAAACAGCCAGACTTCGGGACATTCGCCATTTCGGCCATGATTGTGGCGTTCATTGCATTCCTGAGCCACTTCCCACGTAAGCTTTTCTGGAGCGCAACAGCCTTTGGTTTCATCAGTGCTGTGGCCCTTCTTTTCGCAGCTCCTTATCGCGTAAAACGGATTTTGGTTTTCTTGGATCCTTGGAAAGATCCCAAGAATTCAGGGTTTCAGATCATTCAAAGTTTCTTGGCTTTCGCTAACGGTGGTATTACCGGACAAGGTCTTGGTAACTCTAATGAAAAATTATTCTATTTACCTGAAGCCTATAACGACTTCATTTTCAGCGTCGTCGGTGAAGAGCTCGGTCTTGCGGGTGTCATCGCTGCCGTTGTGATGTTCCTAGCCTTCATCTTTTTTGGATTCCGTATCGCACTTGCTTTGAAGTCACGTCTTGCCGGCATGATGGTGTGCTCGGTAGTTTTCTGCATTGGTTTCCAAGCATTCCTCAACATGGGTGTGGTTTTGGGGGTTCTTCCGACGAAGGGATTGAATCTTCCGTTCATCAGCTATGGTGGCTCAAGCATGGTGGCGAATCTGGCCGCTCTTGGATTAATTTTTGCAGCTCTTCGCTGGAATGGAAAAGAACCTAAGGCAACTCCTGCACCACGCACACGGACCGCACGTGCATGAATAAGTATGCTGTTTTGGTGGCCGGTGGAACAGGCGGGCATATCAATGCTGCGATTGCCATGGGCGAGCGCCTACAGGCCCAGCGTTACGAGGTCTCGTATCTCACTGGTCAACGCCCATTAGATTACAAACTCTTTGCCAAGCTTCCCGTCGAGCATCTCGCGAGTTGGCCTTTGCGTACTAAGAACCCCATCAAGCTTTTGAATTCGCTTTTCAAGAACTTCGTCGTCTTTCTTAAAATCTTTAAAACCTTTCGTGCCCGCCGTCCTGATTTTGTAGTTGGGGCCGGTGGTTATGTTTGCGGTCCAACCTTGCTCGCGGCACGCCTGCAAGGAATTCCAGTTTTTATTTTTGAGCAGAACGCGGTTCTAGGACTAACTAATAAATTACTCGCTCGTTTGAGCACGGTGATTTTTACTCACTTTAGAGACACGCAGGGCATTCCAGCTTCTTTAAACTCCAAGGTGCGTGTGGTGGGCAATCCTACGCGTTCTTCTATTGCACATACATCACCGCGTTCTCCTGACGGACATTTGCGTGTTCTTGTTTTTGGCGGTTCACTCGGCGCAACTCAGATTAATGATCTCGTGGGCGAATGGGTTCAGCGTGATCAGGAAAGCCAAGTGACGGTCATTCATCAGACGGGACAGGAGCAGGCCCCAAAGTTTACACCGGGCAGGAACGTAACCTATCAACCGACCAAATATCTCGACAACATTCAAGAGCAGTACGCCTGGTGCGATGTTTTGATCGCTCGAGCAGGTGCGAGCACAGTGGCTGAGCTGCGTATCGTTCGTAAGCCCTGTTTTATCATCCCTTTCCCTCAGGCCACCGACAATCACCAGTGGTGGAACGCCCTAAGATACCGTGATGAAGTGGATTACGATGTTGATGTGGTTGAGCCACGGGCGCCGAGGAGCGAGATGGCCGAACGCCTTGCAGCTTTTTTGACTAAGGCCAAGGCGGGAACTCTGCGCACTTCCCAAATAACCCCTCTCGCCGTAGATTCAGGTGAAGTGGCTTTGCGGGAGATTTTTCGTCATGTTGGGACTGTCCAAAAAAATTAAAATTCATTTCGTGGGTATCGGCGGTATCGGCATGAGCGGTATTGCAGAGGTCTTGCTATCGATGGGTTATCCCGTTAGCGGATCTGATATTGCGAATAGCGCCACCACAATAAATCTGCAGAAAAACGGTGCAGAGATCCATCTGGGCCATCAAGAATCAAATCTTGAGAATGTGGGCCTAGTTGTTTATTCATCGGCAATTGATGGAACGAATCCTGAAATTCAACGGGCAAAGCGCGAACGTATTCCACTGGTTCGTCGTGCAGAGATGCTCGCTGAACTTATGCGCCTTAAGTACGGCATTGCGATTGCTGGTTCACACGGAAAAACCACCACGACGAGTATGGTGGCCACGATTTTTCATGATGCTGGTAAAGATCCAACACACATCATTGGTGGAGTCGTCAGTAACCTCGGTGGCCACGCCAAAAAAGGTGATGGGGAAGTTCTTATTGCAGAAGCCGACGAAAGTGACGGCTCATTTTTGCATCTAAACCCAATCATGGCCGTTGTAACGAATATCGATAACGACCACTTAGATTTTCATAAGAGCGAAGAGAATATTCGCAAGGCCTTCACTGATTTTATCAATCGTTTGCCGTTCTACGGCAAAGTGGCGCTTAATGCTCACGATGTGGGCACAAAAAAGATTATGGACTCTGTGAAGCGTCCTTACGTCTTGTTTGGTATTGCCAAGGGTCTCGATGACAAAGTCACGCTGGACTATTCCGCTGATAAGATTGTTTTTCAGCCCGGTCAAACCGAGTTTGATCTCTGGAGCAAAGGCTCACGCGTGGGTCGCATTCAGACACAAACATCGGGTGAACATAACGTCTCGAATGCTCTGGCAGCGATTGCCATCAGTCATGAGTCCGGTTTGAGTTTTCCACAAATTATTTCCGGTCTGGCGAAGTTTCAAGGTGTCGGCAGACGTCTTGAGCGCCTCTGGCAGAAAAATTCTTTTGAAGTCATTGACGACTATGGCCACCACCCGACTGAAATTCGTGCAACGCTCGCCACTCTGAAGAACGTTTTCAAAAAACCAATCTGTGTTGTGTTTGAACCCCATCGTTACTCAAGAACACAACAATTATGGAATGACTTTGTGAGCTGTTTTACTGATGCAGATGAAATTTACATCGGCCCGATCTACGCCGCCAGTGAAGCTGCGATTCCTGGTATTACTTCAGAGAAATTGGTTCAAGCTGTTCAGGCCAAAATGCCGAATACTCATTTTTTGCCAAACCTAGATAAGATGCGCGATCTCATTCTTGAGCGTAAAGACAAAGAGATGGTATTTCTGACTTTGGGAGCTGGCTCAATTAGTAAAAAAATGAAGAACATCGTTCAGGAACTATGACCTTAGCGGCAGAACTCGAAAATGTAGCAGGCCTCGATTGTCGTTGGAATACCGACCTCACCTCGTTTTCAACATTTCGTCTCAAGTCCCAAGGTGATCTCGC
>JBEIPE010000200.1:0-5731 GCA_040377215.1 Halobacteriovoraceae bacterium | reverse complement strand
TGATGAGACAACAAAGACTAACATCTCCTACAAGGGCGTAGTTCATCTTCGATTCATGATAAATTCACAAGGGGCAGTCGAAGGGCCTCAAGTCAACGCTGAAAACGAAATACCTGAAAGCATTAAAAACTGTGTCGTTAAAACAATGACACAACTTCAATTTCCTAAGCCACTCAATGGCGGTTCTGTTGAAGTGAAGCAGCCGATGAACTTTTATCCAAAAGACGTTTAGCTAGGAAATACCTTCTCGCATATCCATCACAAAGCGGTATCTCACATCATTATTCTCGAGACGCTTGAGAGCTTCGTTGATTTGATTCGGTTTAATCATCTCTACCTCGGGGTAGATTTTATGATGAGCACAGAAGGCCAGCATCTCGCGAGTTTCTTTCGTTCCGCCCACACCTGAGCTCGAAAGATTGCGACGTCCCATGGTCAGCAGGACTGGTTTTAAATCAAAGCTATTGGGGATTCCCAGCGAGCAAAGGGTTGCATCGAGCTTGAGTGCATTGATGTAGGGATCCATCTTGTAGCTTTTTGAAACGGTATCGAGGATGAAGTCAAAGCGATAGGTCTGCGCCTGCATCTGGGCCGCATCCGTTGAGAGCACCACTTCATGGGCCCCTAGCTTGAGCGCTTCGGCGACTTTGCTCTCTGAGGTTGTGAAGGCCACGACATGCGCCCCCATCGCCCGTGCCATTTTTACGGCCAAATGCCCTAGGCCACCAATGCCGATCACACCGACCACTTTACCTGGCCCTGTCTTCCAATGCATGAGCGGTGAGTACACGGTAATTCCCGCGCACATCAAAGGAGCAGCGAGACTTTCATCAAGTCCAGTTGGGAGCGGATAAACAAACTTCTTGTCGGCGACGTAGCTATCAGAGAATCCACCGCGCGTGCGTGAACCATCAACACGATCAATTCCATCGTAAGTGAGAGTGGGGAAGGCCCGGCAGTAGGACTCCATCTCGTTCGCACAGTTTTCGCAAACGCGACATGAATCGACGATTGTTCCGATGAGAACTTTTTGGCCAACTTTGAACTCTGTCGCCCCGTTACCGATGTCCGTTACGACACCCATGATTTCGTGGCCGGGAACGATAGGGAATTCTCCCGCCCAGCCGTCCTTGATCGCGTGGACGTCACTGTGGCAAATGCCGGCGTATAGGATCTTGATGGCGACATCGTTTTCTCGCAGGGTTCTTCTTTCAAAGGACCATGGTTTTAAGAGACCACCTTGCTCAAACGCCGCAAAGCCGTGAGCTTGGCGAGTGAAGGTAAATTTTTGCTCCATGGGGTCCTCTTTTGTGGTATTTTACAATCTACAGAATCTGTAAGAATGATAACATATTTACATAATTTGCAAAGTGTAAAGGCGCTAGGTAATCCTATGGAATCAAAAGAAGATAAGATTTTGCATGCTTCGCAGAAGCTCTTTTTTCGCCATGGTCTGCGTAAAGTGAACATGAGCGATATCGCTGAGGCCGCTGAGATGTCGCGGCCATCGCTGTATGCAGCTTTCCCCAATAAGGAAGCCGTCATCTACGGGATCATTAAGCAGCATATCGCACACAATCACGCCGAGACTGAGAAGCAGCTCCACGGAAAAAAAACATTAAAGGCGCAGCTGAATTGTCTCTTTGATATCTGGATCATCAGGCCCTTTGCATCTGCCATTGATACTGAGGGTGGAAAAGAAATGATGGCCACCATCGGTGAGTATTCGCCTGAGGGTGTGGATGAGATTTATAATGCCTTTGAAAAATACGCGGTGGAAATTTTGCGACCTGTCGTAAAAAGAGATTCTTCTCTATCTGTGAAAGACCTGGCCCACATCCTTTCGATGGCCACGAAAGGACTCAAGACCTCATCAAGTTCTGTGAGTGAACTCGATCGTCTCGTGTCCGGGCTTATTTCAATGATCTTGGCGATGGTCGAGTCTAAGAATTGAAAGTCAGGGCCATTCTGGCCCCGCTTTTTTTAGCTTAAGGCAATATTCTTTAGACAACTTTTGTGGCCCTGTGATTTGTTCCTACAAACACTCCTCAAAGGTGCCCTATGAAGCTCATTTTTTTGCTTATCTCTCTTGCTGTGCTCGGTGGCTGCAAATCTAAACTCCAGCGTGAAATTGAGCAACAAGTTGACGACATCAATACACTGAAAGCCGCGATCTCCCTTGAGCAAGGTGCGACCATCGAGCTTACAAAAATTTCGTCGAACGGAACTGAGCGCTACGTCGTATTTAAGAATGCGACGACCGGCGAGTACATGGCCTACAACATGACGAAGTGGAACGGTAGAACCATGACGACCCTGTCGCAGTACATGGACGACGGTAACGATGTCGTTCGCGGTCTTGATCGTCGTGAAGAGTGGGTCACCACCGGTCACTACGAAGACATCACTGAGCTCCAGTGGGTAACGAAACAGGAATGGGTGAGTGAATACCAAAACGTGACTCGAAATGAGTATGACTTCTCTTGCTCTTGTTACCGTGATGTCACGAACTGGGAATCCGTTAGTTTCTGGCGCACCACCAGCAGTTACGAGTATGTGGTTGTCGGTCAGCGCTACATCGATGACTCAGGTTACTACCCGTTCTACTACGGCGCAGGTTTCCGCTTTGATAATACCAGCGGCCAGACTCACGATCTCGATACACTCGCCGCTCTGAGAGAAGAGATGACAGTGGATGGTCTCGCCGTGCGCCTCAAAAACGAATACGCCCTTTCGGCCGATCGCGCTCATGAGCTAGCTGATCTTTCTTTGAAGCACATGCGTTTGGAAAACCAACGTGCGCTCACTGATTCTGAGAAAGACGCTTTTGCCATTAAAGCACTCGGTGTTTCTATGTCACAAGTAGAGGCGACCATGAAGCGTCGTGCTCTCGGTGATGAAAGTGGTTACGAAGATTTGCTCAAAGCAGCCGCTCACGTCAATCGCACGACTCCAGAGATGATCGGGCGCTTCTTTGATGACATGATCGCAGAATAGTTAGTTCCAAATCTTGGCCAGCAGCTCGTAGGATTTTTTACGAGCTGCCTGGTCATGCACCATCGTTAAAATCATTAATTCATTCACCATGCCCGTCTGTAAGTACGGTTTTAGCTGACGCTTAATCGTTTCAGGAGAGCCGATGAACTTTGGCATCGCAGTCGCGCGCACCTTACGCCAGTCTTCATCTGTGAACGGATAGGCCTTCGCCTCGGCGACGGAAGGCAGAGGAATGCTTTGACCGGTGCCAACAAACAGGGCGAAAGAGAGATCACTGGAGAGTGCCAAGTCTTTGGCCTCAGCATCGGTGTCTGCGCAGATGATATGCACTCCCAACATCGCCAGCGGTTCTTTCAGCCATTTTGAAGGTTGGAAATGTTCACGATAGAGACGCATGATCTCGTTGGCCGGCAGTCCTGAGAAATGTTGAGCAAACGCATAGGGCAGACCGCGCTCGCCCGCTAGCATGGCGCCGAAGTCACTGCTGCCAAGTATCCACACTTCCGGTCGATGGACGCCTTTGGGAACGGCCTCCACTTGAGCGTACTGATGATTCTTGGGCATGTCGTCGGTCAGCCAGCTCATCAGATCTGTGAGTTGATGGGGAAAATCATCTGCCCCAAGTCCGCGTGAGGTGCGCAGGGCCGCCGCGGTTTTTGAACCAGTGCCTGGGGCACGGCCTAAACCCATGTCTATGCGGCCGGGATAAAGCGCTTCGAGTGTTTTAAAGACTTCGGCCATATGAAGAGTGGCGTGATTGGGCAGCATGATGCCACCGGAGCCTACACGAATTTTTTGTGTAGATTGGGCCACATGGCCAATGAGCACTTCCGGCGCAGAGCTGCCGATGCCGGGCATGTTGTGATGTTCCGCCATCCAAAAACGCTCATAGCCCAAGGCCTCAACATGTTGAGCAAGTGAGCTCACGTGCTTCAGGCTCTCAGAAGGCGTGGAACCGGAAAGGATAGGACAGAGATCTAAGACGGAGAGTTTAGGGGGCGTGCTCATAGTTAGTAAAATAGCACTAATGCCCTGAATGTTCAGAGAGGATTAAGCGAAATCTAAGATTAGTTTGCTCGCAAGCTCAGTTGTTTATTCAGATCAAAGCACTTCCTGAAATAATCGATAACATTGCGTTGTTTTGCCGTCAGTTCACGCTGCCCGGTCGTGACCGCGTAGATCGGCGTCGGAATAGGTGCATACTTATCAAGCACCGATATAATTTTCTTGGTGTCCGGACGATCTTCGATCATCCACGTCGGAAGCAGTGCGAGACCCTGGTTATTAATGACAGCTTCACGAATCAACTCCGAGGCGTCAGATTGGATGTAGGGCTCGAAATGGTAAGGACTCTTCTTTTCTTTTCCGTCCGTTAAAGGCCATGCCGTTTGGTCTGAGATGCGTGTGTAAAACAAGCAACGGTGTTGATCGAGGTCTTTGATCGATTTCGGAACACCAAATTTTTTAAGGTAAGTTTCAGAGGCGTAGATCTTACGACGAGACATGGCCACTCGAATCGCTTTGAGTGAACTGTCTGGAAGTTCTCCGATACGAAAAGCGAGATCAATGTTTTTTTCAACAAGATCGACATAGCCATCACTCAAAGTGAAATGCATCCGAAGGTCAGGATTCTGTTCATTGAGACCTGAAAGGTAGGGCGACAAAATGATTCGGGCGAACGCCAGCGAAGCGGTCACGCGGAGTACCCCCGACAATTGAAGTTTTTCGTTTTTTACAGACGATAATACGGCGTCGAGCTCGTCGAGGGCATGGCCACCCTGGCGATAGAGCTTCTGGCCTTCATTGGTGACTTCGATGCCACGAGTGGATCGTCGCAGGAGAGTAACCCCGAGTTCCTCTTCGAGCCAGGCGATGCGCTTGCTGACCATGGGCTGGGTGAGTCCAAACTCCGGTGCGACTGCAGAGAACGACTTCGCTTCGGCCACACGTCTAAAAAGTCGAATACAATGTATCTGATCCATATATTCTATTTTGGAATATATATTATGAAAATTCAAGGTCTATTGATGATTTTGGGAATGCCGTAAAGTCTGGGTATAAAGCCACTCAGTCACGGGTGACTCAAACACTGGAGACTCTATGAATACTCTCAAGCCGCTCACCATCGACACTGCACCGGAAGGCTCAAAGCCAACACTGCAAGCTATCCAAAAAGGTTTTGGTTTTATTCCGAACTTGATGGCCACTTTTGCCAACTCACCCGCAGTGCTTAACGGCTACATGGGTCTCGATGCGGCCTGGGAAACGTCGAGCCTATCGGCGAAAGAGCGTCACATCGTTTTGCTGACGACGTCGGTGGCAAACAACTGCCGCTATTGCATCGCTGCTCACTCAACGATTTTAAAAGGCATGCTCAAAACCGACCCAGAATGTGTGAAGAACATTCGTGCGAATGCACCGGTCTCCGATGCAAAGCTCAACGCTCTCGTGCAGTTCACGAAAGAAGTCGTCGGCGAGCGCGGCCATGTCTCGGAAAACACCAAGAGTAATTTTTTGGCAGCGGGCTATGCTCCGGCCGCGATGATGGAAGTTCTCGTGGGTGTCGCCCTGAAGACGATCAGCAACTACCTTGATCATCTCAACCCGACGCCGATTGATGCGGCTTTTCAGGCCGAAGCCAAATAGTATTGACCGTATTTCCTTGGTTTGGTAGCTATGCGTTATCAAACCAAGGACTCCTTCATGCTCTTCATTTTCACCCTACTTTTCTCAT
>JBEIPE010000317.1:0-3231 GCA_040377215.1 Halobacteriovoraceae bacterium | reverse complement strand
TTACGCTCACTACAACTTGGATCAGTTCGCTAAGAAGCAAGGTCTCTCGATCGAAGCGATGTTCGCTAACACACTCACGCCGAACAAGATCTCGATCTTGAGCAGCAAAGAGATTCGCGACAATCACTTGTCGGCCAAAGAGCACGCGGGCGAATGTTTCGCTAAGAAACGTAAGTCACACGGCCTCTTCTCAGACTCAGATATCTTCATCTGGATCCGTAAAGAGCTCGATCCTTTGACTCAGATCTACACAGCTGGCCACGAGGTGATCCACTATCACCAGATCGAAGAAACCACTCGTATGGAGGCCAATGCGCTTTCAAACGGTGCCATCGCTCAGGCCTACTTCTTGAACTTCTACGGTAACTTCCTCGGCATCTCTAATGCCTCTTTGGAAGGTTTGTCGCTTGATATCGCGGTAGAGCGCCAGCCGCTCTACGGTCTTGCTGACCGCATGGTTCCTCACTTCTTCTCTGGAGTTGTGACGGAAGTCCGCCAGTCGATCAACACCAGCCGTGAAGCTCACGACAAGATGCTCGATAAGTACGGTTCTTTGTTTGGCTACATGATGCCGAACTCAAGCCAAGTCCGTGTTAAAGCTTTGCAAGAAATCTTGCCTGCCCTTGAGAACGCTAAAAACATCCGTTTCGCCAAAGAGCTAGGTCTCGATGTGCGTTGGGATGAGATTCGCTCAGCTCTTCCTTCAGCGAACAACGCTCAAGTGAAAGCCGCGGCTCCAAAGATTGAGCGCGCGATCAAGTCAGCGGCAGTGGATTACGAAGCTTTGATCGCCATCGGCAATCACCAGTTCTACGGTGTGGCCTTTGGGTACAAGATCCCAGCAAAAGAGACACTTAAACTTCGTCCGATCTTAGGCGTGGTTTCTTTAGGTAATAGTTACAACCAGACTCAGCAGCAACAGCAATAAGGGTACTCTAAGTCTTATGGAAACAACTATCGACCAAGCTCCGGCAGTCTCAGAGGGACTCAAATTCCTCTTGGGCCAAAGTCACACGGCCCTCTTCGCTTTACTCGAAGAGGTGATCGCTGACGGCGGCGTCGCGCGCGTAGGAGTTAAAGAGAACGTGAAAGTCATGCGTGCTGAAGGGCACGCGGCTGGCTTCCAGTATTCATCTGAGGGCTGGATCCAAGGTCACTTGCTTTTGTCACTGCTCCCCAAGGGTGGCTTTGTGCTTCACACTGCTCTCGCCCAAGACGGCTTCATCGCTGAGAAATGGGATATGTACGACGACAAGGGTGAACTCACCCAAACTCGTTTTGATGCTCCCGAGACCATCGCCGCAGCCGACATGATGGAGATGGACCTCACTTGCCCGATCCTCGACATTCTTTATAACTTCCTCGGAACCGAATACGACAAGGCCGGCACCTCAACAGTTCGTTCTCACCAGGTCCATGCCGTGGAGCGCTTCCTGCGCCTTCACTACAAAGGTCACAACAGCGAGCGTCGCCGTGATCCTTTGATTCGTCATACGTTCCACAAGCAGCTCATCATTGAAGCTGATCCAGTCTTGAACTGGGAAGAACGCCAGACCGTTTACGCCAATCTCACAGACAAGCTGAAGCGTGTCTTATTGATCAAGCGTCGCGCCCATGGCCGCGGTGTGCTTTCACAAAACTTTGAGATGCTCCGTTTCCGTTGGGCCTCTTTCGCTCGTCGCTTTAAGGCACGTCCGATCGACAACATGATGGGACTGCTCTACCGCTACACCATCGCGAAAGTTATCTGGTTCATAACCACAGTAAAAAGTAACTTAGGTTACTCCGTGGCCTTGGCGGTTTATGGCCCGTTCACTTACTACTTCATCACCATGCCGATGAACCCGCATGCGATGCAAGCGGTGGGTCGCGTTCGCTCTGCTTACCTCGATATGAAGAGCGTGATGACGCCGACACCTGCGACTGCGACCACTCCCGTGGCAGCAACGACAGTGGTCACCAGTGCCCCACCTTTGATCCAAGCACCGGTAGCAGGCAGCGCTCCGGCCTTGGCGAACCCGAATATCATCGGTGTGTCGCAAATCGCGATGGGCGCGAACGTGAACTACCCCATCACCATTGCCGGCAACACGACAAACTTCGTGCCTGCGCACATGAATCTTTTGATGTCGGCCGACGTGCCACCAGCAGACGAGATCTCGTGGAACGAGCGCATGGGCAACTTCAAGCAGATGCAGATCGCTTACGAAGAAGCTTTGGAGTTTTCTCCGCGCATGGGCCGTATTGAGCAACTTGAAACTCAGTACAACTTCCCGATGGTCGTCGAGAGCGCTTGGGAAGAGATGGAGCGCTACAACAACCGTATTTTCAAATTGCGCCAGAAGAACCCGAATCTGAGCCCGAAGTTGAAGCAGTTCCTTACGAACGAAGTCAACCGCACGCAGCAGCTTGAGCTCTACTTGTGGGACCGCCTTGCTCGCTTCATCCTTGATCAGCCGTACGTCATGCTTGATCAAGACAGCGAACAGAAGCGCAACGATTACTACATCGGCCGCTCGTTCGTGTTCATGGAAGAGATGACCCAGGTCCTCGGCTGGCGCTACCCGGATTTCAAGAAGCCCCACGGCTACGAGAAGATCGTGCGTGCCGCTTCGAAGTACAAGTCAGAGCGCAAAGAGACCGGCAGCATCATGACCAATCTCAAAGCGAACTCGGATCTGTTCCGTCAGAAAGATCCTTACTCGACTGCAGAGTTCCGCTCGACCATGAAACGTCAGTGGGAGATTCTTTACTTGCAAAACGCGAAAGCGGAAGAAGCGTCGAACAACGGTCTCAACATGTACATCTGGAGCATCCGGAATACTGTGTGGGTCTTGCAATCACTTTACTCGGCCAAACGCCAAGAGTTGGAGTTGCTGGTTGAACGTGATTTGAACAATGGCAACCTTGATGGGATGGGACTTGCAGATCTCGCAAAAACTGAGATGCTACAAGAGACCCTTTTCCATAATCTCACTCTGGAATGGGTTGGCGTTAAAGAAGAAATCGGCGCCAAACTCGCTAAGGACATCGAAACCGTCCAGCGTCGCGTAGTGGTAGAAAATTTGAAAGAGTCACTTATGGATCGTGCGAAATTATTCAACCAACTTAATGCGAACGCGCAGGCCCAGGCCGGCCGATGAGGTTTGCCTTTGTGCTGGTCGCTCTTCTCATGGGAGCGACCACCGCCCACGCTCAACGCGACGGCGGACGTGATCAAGGCCCGAGCTC
>JBEIPE010000340.1:0-2966 GCA_040377215.1 Halobacteriovoraceae bacterium | reverse complement strand
GGTCCTTCTGCTGGTATCACGATGGCGTTGGCGCTTTACAGTCTTGCTACTAAACGCAAAGTGCGCGGTGATGTGGCGATGACCGGAGAGTTGTCACTCACTGGTAAAGTTCTTCCAGTGGGCGGTATCAAAGAGAAAGTGTTGGCAGCGAAACGTGCCGGCATCAAAGAAATCATTCTTCCATGGCAGAACGAGAAGGACTTGAAAGAAGTTCCTGAGCGTCACCGCAAAGGAATGAAGTTCTATCCTGTTCGTCACTTCCACGAGGTTTTGAAGATCGCTTTGAGAAAATAGAAATAAAAAAGGCTCCCAAGGGAGCCTTTTTTATTAGATCGAAATGGATTCTAGAATTCGTCTGAATCGTACTCAGCTTGCATCACGTGCTTCACTTTACCAGCAGCGATTTCACGAAGAGCAGTTACGACTTCTTTGTTACGAGAGCGAACTTCAGCGTCCTGACCTTCACGCAATTGCTTTACGCGCTTAGCGGTCAAGTGAACGAGTTCGTAGCGGTTTTCAACATGTTCAAGGCAATCTTCAACGGTCACGCGGGCCATAGGGACCTCATTCAATTAGGTTTGAGAGAACCCTCATTTTTAGAAGCTAGGGCGACTCTTGTCAAAAGAAACTATTGATACATCGCTTCAATCTCGGCCTTAAAGTGCTCGGTCACCGCTTTGCGCTTAATTTTAAGGCTGGGAGTGAGGAAATTGGCCGTAGTGAACTCATCCGGTACCAAAGTGAACTTCTTGATGGTCTCAAATTGGGCCAAGTTCTGATTAACCGCGTCAATATCAGACTGGATCATCTCTTGGACTTTAGGGTTCGCGAGCATGTCTTGGAGCGTGCAATCCGGAGCTAATCCCAAGGAATCCAGCTGTGAATGGAAGCGTTCTTTCTCGATGCCAATGAGGGCGCTGAGGTACTTACGTTTTTCACCGATCACGACCGCATGAGAAATCCAACGTTGCGACTTCATCATGTTTTCAATTTTCTGTGGGGCCACAAATTTGCCACCACTAGTTTTAATCAGATCTTTTTTGCGATCAGTGATCTGTAAATAACCTTCAGGTGTGAAGTGACCAATGTCTCCGCTCTTGAACCAACCGTCTTCCGTGAAGGCCTCAGCTGTTTGCTCAGGGCTATGGTAGTACTCTTTAAACATGGCCTGACTACGAATCAGAATTTCTCCGTCTTCTGCAAACCGAAACTCTACGTCACCCATCGGGCGACCCACTGTCCCTGGAATCTGACGAGTAAGTGGGTTCAATGAGCAAGGCGCAATTGTTTCAGTGAGGCCGTAGCCTTCGAGCACAGTGAGATTTGAATAACGTAAAAAACGAATGATGTCGGGAGCGAGCGCAGCTCCACCAGAAACGAAGTAACGAATCTTGCCGCCGAACTTTTGATAAATCTGCGCGAAGACAACTTTCTGAGCAGCTTTATAAGCAAGCAATTCGCCAGCACCTGGAGAGCGGTCAGCATCGATCTTAGCGTAGTAGGCTTCACCTGCCTGCACCGCTAACTTGAAAGCTTGTTGTTTCCAGAGAGGTCCAGCTGAAACTTGCTCATGAATTTTTGCGTAGATTTTTTCAAACACTCGCGGCACGGCCAGCATCACAGTAGGTTTCACCAACTGCAAGTTATCGACCAGGCGATCCATGCTCTCTGCGTAGACAGAGTGCCATCCGAAAATAAGTGGGAGCAACGAATCGGCACGTCCTAAAACGTGCGAGAGTGGTAAAAAAGTGAGCGTACGATCGGAGACACCAAAAGCACCTTTGATAAAAGTCTGCACGTTATCCAACATCACTGCAAAGGCATTGTGAGTGACCACAGCGCCCTTAGGTTCACCAGTAGTTCCTGAGGTGTAGATGATGGAAGCCGTGTCGTCTGGCTTCTGCTGCTTGATTCCTTCGTCAAATTGATCGTGATGGGCCTTGAGTTCTTCGGCCCCATCTTTCAGCAAATCTTTGAAGGTGACGTAAGCTACGTGGTTGCGGAATTTCTTTTTGGTGTCTTCGTGCAAGTCTTGAAAGGCCACAATCAAACTCAATTGCGGCATCTCACTCATGAGTGGGATGATTTTTTCTAACTGAGCATCGTTTTCCACCACGAGGATTTTTGCCCCCGAGTGATTGAAGATGTATTTAACTTCGTGACCTAGGTAGCTCGGATAGACAGGCACCACGACACAACGTGCGCACATGACGGCCATATCTGTGAGGTGCCACTCTTTGCAGGTGCTCGCAAGAATCGCAACCTTGTCTCCCACAACCATGCCGTGCTTATGAAGGCCAAGGGCCAAGTGTTCGATCTGTGTTTTGTAACTCTTAAAAGAAAGACTCTTAATTTCTTGTGATTCAATCCAGCCAATTGCAGGAGCGTCAGGCGTAAGGCTGACGCGTTTGAGGAGAAGTCGTCCGATAGTGCGTTCTTTCACAGTGCATCCCTTTTTATCACGGGGAGGAGAAATGTCTTCCAAGGTTATCTTTTCATTGTAATGAAATCGACTCCTTGTCTCAAGCAGGGATGGACTTGCCCTTGCACAAACTAGGACATGAGGACATTAATCGCTATCTCACGTTGTTTGAAAACTCGCACAGACAGTGGGGAATTCTCATTTAAGGGCTTTTACGCTGGTGAGGAGATCAAGAAGCTAGAGCTCCAACTGGGCCCTGGGCAAATCCCATGGAAAAAGGGGGAGGACTACATTCTTTATATTCGTGTTTTAAGCATTAAGGCAGGAGTGCTGACAGGCAGTGTTACCCGATCACGTTTGTTAGATGAATTAGTCTGCAGGGATTAATCGGTATTAACTGCAACATGGTCACCCACGATGAACTGATCGAGTTCGAGAACCGGCATATCCTTGTCTTCTTTTTTATGAAAGGTGGTGATGGCCGCTTCGTCGTTGGCGTGAAGCACTTTGAGTTCGCCGATTTTCACTCTGTAGTTAACGCGTT
>JBEIPE010000427.1:0-1987 GCA_040377215.1 Halobacteriovoraceae bacterium | reverse complement strand
GCCACCTAAGAAGATCACGTTGCTTGGACAGTTGTGCTGCAACTTATTCCAGTAAGCTTCATCCCCAGAAGGTCCTACCAAGAGAAACGTACTCTGCGGCAGCTCGCGGGCCGCCTCAAGAATAAGGCCCTGGTCTTTGAGGGGAACCACACGTGAGACACAGATCCACACAGGGCCGCGCGTTTTGACGCCGTAGCGTTCTTGCAGTTTCTCCTGACGTTGAGCAGGAGACGGTCTGGCATGAGTGTCGAGCGCAATGCCGTTGTCGATCTGATGAACTTTATTTTTTGAGAGCCAGATCTTCCCGCGATAGGTTAAGCAGATGTGGTCCGCGACGCCGATGACTCCATCGCTAAAGCGCGTGAAGATTCTTTCGTACCACACAGTGATCGGCCGTTTGGCGATGTGATCCATGCCGTGAGCGGTGTGAATCCAGCGAGGGAAAGTAACGGCGCCAAGTGCTGCCAGCGCGCGCAGAGGTCCTACGTACATGGCAGGGTTCAGGTCATGGCTATGAACGACGTCGAAGTGCCGCGCTTTTTCTTGGATAACTTTCAGGAGGTGCCAGTCGTAGCCATTTTTTTTGGGATAATCGTTGATGACATCGAGGCCCAAGCTTCTGAAGCGCTCGACCCAGGTTTGATCTTCTCCATACACCAGCACCGCGACCTGGTGGCCGCTTTTCATTTGCTGAATCATGAGGCTCTGGATAAGTCGTTCGAGTCCGCCGACGCCCAAGAGCTGAGTTATATGGAGTATTTTCATCTCATCTCTGGGTATAACAAAAGCCCATCAGGTGGTCGTCAGCTGTGTAATAAAGATAGCATAGAAAGTATTTCTTGCGATATCTTGACTTAACTGCGAGTTACCCGATAACCGGAGAATTGAATGAGACATGTGCTGTTGTTGACCGCGCTGATGATGCTTGCAAGCTGTGCAAGTGGGCCTTCTAATGACCAAGACTATGAAAAACTCGTCGACGTCATGGCCCGGGCCGAGTCTGAGGTAGGCCGCTCTAAGATGATCAACCTTGATGACCTACCGCAGTTCGAAGAAACCAAAGACCTCATGGCGCCCGGCTTTCTTTTTTCTCTCAGCCATCCATCGGACGAGCGCTTGACCGGAAGATTTCGGATTGATCACGAAGGCCAATTATTGTTGCCTTATAACGTTAAAATCAAAGCGACCGGGCTTACCTTTGCGCAGCTGCGTGAAAAGGTCATTCGTGGCTTTGAGAGCTTCTTTCAATCAGGTTCCCAAGACACCCGCTTCCGTCTCGTAGAGAAAAAGTATTTTGTTGAAGTGCGAGGCCTCGTCAAAAAATCCGGGCGCTATCTCGTCGATCGCAATGAGTCCATCGACAAAGTGATCTCCAAGGCCGGCGGCATTGATGGTGACATGAAGAAAGATTTCTTCTCTGTGTCACTGAAGCAGATGAACCGCTCCTACGCCATCAGCTTGAACCAGTATTATGAAAATAACGTGGCGGCGAAGCCGTTCACCTGGACAGGCCAAGACACACTCTTCGTAAACCTCTTGAGTGACGGTGGTAACGGCGACACAGTGGCGACGATCACGGTTCTCGGTGGGGTGCAGGCGCCGGGCAAAGTGCTCTACCAAGATAAGGCGAGCCTCTTCTACTATCTTTCAAAGAGTGGCGGGGTGATTGCGAACTTGAGTTACCAGGAAGCTTACATCATCCGCACCACCGGTACGGGGCTGCAGAAGATTCATTTCGACATCACCAAGGTCGAGACGATTCCGACCATTAAGCCCCATGACGTGATTTTGCTCAACGGTGAAAAGCGAACACCCACGGATAAGTTCTTCGAGCGTCTGACCCAGGTTGCGGCCGTTTTATCGACAATCGCATTCTTCATCATCGCCTTCTAACATGAAGACGCTGGCGCTTCCTATTCCTGGCATGAGCGCTCGCAGCTGCGAGTTGCCCTTGCCGGAAAAGGTGCGCACAGAGTTTGCCAGTTGG
>JBEIPE010000439.1:0-1867 GCA_040377215.1 Halobacteriovoraceae bacterium | reverse complement strand
TCCGTCGTGTGAAAAGTAAGCTTCATGTATTCAGCTTAACATCTTTTTCTACATTTTCGAGGGCGCAGGAATTCCCAGCAAATTTAACCCCTGCTCAAGAATGCGCGAGCAAGCGATCGCCAATTCAAGGCGTGCTTCTTTTTGCCCCGATGGTGCGCTGTTCACTGGGCATTCTGCATAGAATGCGTTGAATCCCTTCGCCACATCATAGAGATAAGCGGTCAGCACGCTCGGTCGATACTGTTCGCAGGCCTGCGCCGCAATGGAGTTGAACTGCGGAAGCAAGCGAATGAGTTCAGCTTCTTGAGGTGCGCTCAAGGTTGAGAAGTCCGGCGCCACAAGTTTTTCTGCCTGCATCTTGCGCGCGAGACTTTGAATTCGTGCGTAGGTGTATTGCAAGTAAGGGCCTGACTCTCCATCAAGCTTCAGCCATTCATCCATGGCGAAGACAATCTTTTTACCTGGATCAATACGAGTCATGCCGTATTTGATGGCGCCCTTAGCTACGTCTTGCGCGGTTTTTTCAATTTCTTCATCTGTCCACTGACCACGGTAGCGCTCGAGGTGTTCTTTCTTCACCATGGCGACCATATTCTCAATCAGCGCCTGCAAAGGAACGATGTTCCCTTTGCGAGAACTCATCGCTCCGTCTGGAAGTTCCACGAAATCGTACTGCAAATGGAAGCAGTCTTTGGCGTGAGGGAAGCCCATCAACTCGAGCACCTTGAACACCTGTTTGAAGTGATGCGCCTGACGGAGATCTACGATGTAGACACTTTTCTCAATGCCACGTTCTTGGAATTTGCGGCGAGCGAGTTCGATGTCTTTGGTGGCGTACAATCCGTTGCCATCCGTTTTGAGCAGCATGCAGAACCCAAGACCATGCTCTTTCAAGTCGCAACCGACGGCCCCTTGGTCTTCGATGAAGAGACCTTTTTTCTGCCATTCACGCACGAGTTTCACAGACTCAGAGTCCACCTCTGATTCCCAGTACCAAGCATCAAATGTTACGTTGGCCCATTGATAAACTTCGTTCATCAAGTCCACTGACCACTGGCGAGTTTCTTTCCACAAGTCGTAGTACTCGCCTTGCTTTTTTTCAAGCTGTGCAAGAATTTCAGTGAGCTGCTTGCGATTGCTTTCTTCTTTGTCTGTCCCGCGCTCATCTTCGAGCTTGTTATGGCCTTTGGTGTAGAGCGTACCGAGCCAGGCGCCTTTTTTTGTTTGCGGCGGAGCTTCTGTGTTGTGGTTCTTATAAAACCACAGGCATTTCGCCACGTGAGCACCCACGTCACCAGGAAACGTCGAAGCCACGATATCAAACCCACAGTAGCGATGAAGACGAATGAGCGCATCGCCTAAGCATAGGTTGCGCATGTGACCCACATGCATTTCTTTGTGCGTGTTGGGTTGCGAGAACTCGACCATGGTCTTAGGCATATGGCCGGAGATTTTGCGTTTGAAGTAATCGCCCTTCAAAATTTCTGGAATAAGATCGGCCGCGAGAGCGCCATTGGCGTAAAAGAAATTCACGTAAGGCCCCACAGCGCGGGCCTCTTGAATCCAGGCGGGACGGTGGCTGCTTTCTTGGAGGGCTTTGGCGACAGTGGCAGACAACTGTGCGGGATTTTGCTTCAAGGCCTTTGCCCAAGGAAACATGGCAAAGGCGAGCTGACCCATTTTGCTGTCCGGAGTCCCTGCGAAACCAGTGTAGATGGCCTCCGGTTGGGCCTCAGCGCCTAAACCCTGCAATACGGGCGCTAGCCAGTGAGAAAGTTCCAGACGAATTTTGTCGTGCATCAGGTAAGGCATAGGGTTCCCTTCAAATCATACGAGTCTCACCGATAAGGTAACGTATGAAATATGT
>JBEIPE010000214.1:0-5208 GCA_040377215.1 Halobacteriovoraceae bacterium | reverse complement strand
GCTACCGTTGAGGCCCTCAAAGAGGCCTACAATTTTCATAATCTGCAATCTTTCTTGGATATCTACTACGAAGGTGCAGGCGTCTTGCTGCACGAGCGCGATTTTTACGATCTCACCATGGCCTATCTTGAGCGTTGTCATGAAGACAACGTTGTTCACACAGAAATTTTCTTTGATCCGCAGACCCACACTGATCGTGGCGTGAGCTTCGCGACGGTTTACAACGGTATCCGTAGCGCTCTTGATGAAGGAAAGACCAAGTGGGGGATTACCTCTCACATGATCATGTGTTTCTTGCGCCATCTTTCAGAAGAGGCCGCGGAAAAGACGCTTACGGAAGCATTGCCTTTCAAGAGCGGTATCATTGCGGTGGGATTAGATTCTTCTGAAGTGGGTCATCCTCCTAAGAAATTTAAAAATGTTTTTGAGCGTGCCCGTAAAGAAGGGTTTCTCACGGTGGCCCATGCTGGAGAAGAAGGCCCGCCGGAATATGTCTGGGAGGCGCTCGATCTCTTGAAAGTCAAACGCATCGATCACGGTGTGCGTGCGCTGGAAGACGAGAAGCTGATGGCCCGACTCGTGAAAGAGCGCATGCCTTTCACTGTCTGCCCGCTCTCCAATATCAAGTTGCGGGTGTTTGATAAGATGGAAGACCACAACCTCAAAAAACTGCTCGCTCAGGGCGCGTGTGTGACCATCAATTCAGATGATCCGGCCTATTTCGGTGGATACATGGGAGCGAACTTTAATGAGACGGCCCGTGGGTTGAATCTCAGCGAGAGTGAGCTTCGTCAGATCGCCAAAAATTCTTTTGAGGCGTCCTTCATGACGCCTTTTGAGAAGATTCGTTGGATGAACCTCTGCGATCAAGCTTAGTCGTCGAGCCATTCTTTCGGAAGCGCACGGAAAACGGCACTCAAGATTTCTGTACCAGCAGCAGGAACTACACGGTCGCTGATACCTTTCATTGTCGTTGGTGCAATTCGTAAATCAGCTGAGTAGCTTCCTAGGGCCATGGCGTGAGGACCAAAAATCGGCACGATGGTTTCTTCAATGCCCGTTCCCGGTGGCAAGACTGAGGCGGCACTTTCTACGAGGCCATCCATCGGAGAGCCCTGTTTGTTCCAGCGATAAGTAGGTACTTTCAAGAATCCTTCCCACAAGGCCATGTGAGTCAGACCATCATCGCCTTCCGGCAAAGAGGGAAGACTCAACCAACGCAAGTTCGGAAAGAGCGCTTTCACTTCTTTAGGATTGTGACCGGCCCATGGATCAATCGACAGTGATTTGATCCCTTCGAGGATACTGCCGCGACCGGTGACCTTGAGACCGTTGCGCACGAACAGTGCAGTGGCGCCTTTGCTTTCAATCAAGTACTTCGCCACGAAAGAGGGGCGCAGCACACCACTTAATGTCGTGATGAGTTTAAATTTCGCACGATCTTCTTCGCTCATAGATGGGCCATGTTTCAAGAAGAAGGTGATGAAATCACCTGCGCCTTTGCTGGCCGCAACCAGTACGATCTTTTTGAGTTTGGGCAGCCGTTCTTTCATCATTTCATTAAGCATGCCAGCATTATGAACACTGCCGAGATTCGCATCGACCGGCAACATTTCGGCTTTGAAGCCTTGGCGGGCCACTTCGTCACTGGCGAGTTTGATTAAAGCAGCGTTGTCACTTTCTTCTCCGCCGATACCAAGGATCAAGAACACGCCGATGTCTTGGCGCTCTTCAACGGGGATATTGGCAAAGCTATTTTCATAGGTCAGCTCTGGATCACGGGTGGTGTTCATAATGCGCTCGCGCATTTCGCCGCCAGACGCATCACGTTTCATGAGTTCTTTCGCGAGTACATCACGGGCCACAGCAAGACCGTTGCGATGAGACACATCACGAATATAAGTTAAGAGATCAAGTTCGCCTTCAGCGGAATAAGCATCTGGGCGAGGGGCGATCACAGGAAGATCACAATCGCCACCACTGATAAAGACGCCCCAGCATTTTCTCACATCTGCCGGTGTCTCTTCATCAAGCTTGAGATTTTCCCAGGTGATAATTCTGTCTCGTGAGCGAGCAGTGGATTTGTATTGAGTTTCACCGGGCAGTTTAAGATCACGCAAGAAGCGCTGGCCGGCGTTGTATTGCAGGTCTTGATTAAAAGGACGAACCCAACGAGCGAGCTTACGCGGCACGGGTTTCCAGCCTTCTTCAACAAAACTACGGCGACGCCACTCAGGATTTGATTCCATCACGATCGGACCATTGCCGTTCAGGACCATGGAGGCATAGGGACCGTACTTCTTTTCTAGCTTTTTAAATAAGGCAGGATCGGCCGGACAGGCCATACCCATTTGCGCCAATTTCTTTTCGACTTTTTGTGTGGTTCTCTTCGTAGGGTAAGCCGAGCAGTTGATGGTTTCATCCATGCTGTCATCGACGTAAAGACCAAGATCAACTTCTTTGATCTGGACCCATTGATTATTTTCACAAGCGATGTAGGGCCCAAGATCGCGCCCTAAAATATCGCGCTTAAGTGAGAGCATATCATTCCAGAAGCGCATGCCGTTGAAATTGGCAGAGAGGTCACCGTAACTGAACACACCCGTGCCCCATTTTTGTCCACCAAAAAGAGTTTTTTCCCACCACACACCGTTCACCAGAACTTCATCGATATGTACGCCCGTTTTCCATTGGTCAAAGTAAGAAAAACCTCGATCAAACATATGTTCGAGTTTATCGATCCCGACTTGATGACCGCCCATTTGAATTACGGCGGACATGGCGAGTGGACTTTTTTCAGCACCAGGGCGACCAAGTACAACACCATCGAGAATGTTCCATTCAGAGTAGATGGAGTCTTTGATTTGCAAGCGAACTTTCTGAATATTCTGGTCGGCATCCATCGTCTGGACGATTTCACCGAAGACGTGATTGTTGATGTATTTCAACATCTGCTTATAGAGGGCCTCTTCACTACAGCCACGGCCGGCGAGTTCACTGAGCGAGCGATCGATATATTGGTTGATGTGGCCATTAACCGCAGCTCTTGAATCCCGCAGGGTGGGTTTGTGCTGGGTGAATTGATCCACCTCGGCCGCAAAGGCGTTGCTGGTGAAGGCCAAAACCAGGAACAAAGTTAAAGTGCGCATACAGACCCCTGTCTAAAAAATAGACGGCCGTTCAAAGTGAGCAGGCCTAACCTGCTCTTAACCCAACTTTGACGTGCTATGGAGTCTTACTATGCGAGTCCGATGCCAGGTTTTTTCTCTGGGCTGAGTTGGCCTTGGGCCCACTGCTCGACGCTACCGCCGACGTGAATGAGTTGATCCCACGACACTTGGATTTCGCTCGGGCGACCCATCTCCGCGCCCTGATATACGGTGACGTTGCCAGAGGGAATTCCACGCACATCTCGACAGTATCCTGCCAGAGCGCAGGCGGCCGAGCCGGTCGCCGCGTCTTCGTTGCCACTCGCGGATGCGGAGAACATGCGCACATGAAAAATCGTCGGGTGTTCCTGGAAAACGAAGTAGCATTTGATCGGCTCAGGGAAACCGATCGGAGGACGAACTGCTTTGAGAGCGGCGTGCGAGTTCAGAGGGATCACAAGAAACTCGAGCCCGACCTTGATCATGCGAAGCCATGCTTGCTGAACCGCCTCGATGGGAACATTTGTTAGTTGAAGGAGCTCAACCAAATCTCCCGAATATGAAGATACCTCGGGGGTTCCTGGAAACGTAAGGAAGACTTTGTCCTGTTGAATGCGAATGGGGACGAGGCCCAGTGGCAAGCTGACAGCAAACTGTTCTTGCTGCGTTTGCTGCGCGATCCACCAGGCGGCACCAATCGTGGGGTGTCCCGCGAACGGGAACTCACACTCTGGGGTGAAGATGCGGAGGTTTTTGTGATCTGTCACAAACACCGTTTCAGAGAGATTGAAGTTCTGGGCGATGCCTTGCATCTTCTCTGTGGAGATCGGAGATGTGACTTCCACCACCGCGAGTTGATTGCCGCCTTCAGTACCGCGGGTAAAAACATTCAAGAGTGTGTAGTTCATGTTACCTCTGTTTTTTTCGTGGCGGGGCCAGTGCGCCTCGAAGGATCATCTTAACTTCCTTAATCAGTCTCTCGGTGAGCTGCTCACGTTTATGCTTCGGTAAATCCAACGCCTCGGCGCCAAGAGTAAACGCGACGGCCACAATGGCTTCAGCAGCGAGAGCAGTATCCCGCAACGGTTGATTCAGGAGCTTCGCGCCGCGCTCGAGATCCTCGGTGACCTCTTCAACAAAACGATCGATTTCAGCAAAGAGTGCTTTGCGAAATGCCGGTGAGGAGCCCATACGCTCGCCTTGGAGCACGCGAAAGAGGTGTGCGTTCTCAGTGATGTAGTCGATAAAAGCATGAACAGACTTTTTAACCGCACTGCCTTCACCAGTGATGGTGCGACGAGCTTCGCGTAGCAGTTGACGTAACCCCAGGCCGATTTCATCCACCAGCACGAGCCCTAGCTCATCCATATCGTGGAAGTGACGGTAAAAACCTGCAGGGGTAATCCCGGCGCCCTTGGCCACTTCCCGTAGACTCACGGAGGAGAAGCCCTGCTCGGCACTCAAGCGCAAAGCGGCTTCTACCAGCTTCCTGCGGGTGAGGTGTTTTTGTTCTAAACGCTCGGCCATGACCCATAATACCAAGTAAACAGGTGTAGAGGAAGTCTTAGACGCATTTTAGACGTCCTGGACATTTGAGTAAACGCGTGTATACTGAATACATGACTTACTCAAAAGCCGAAGAAATCGCCAATAGCATCACCCACGGCCTGGGAATTCTCTTCGCCGTTGGTGGCCTCACAGCGCTTATGGTGCTGACGGCCTACTTCGGTACGACGTCTCATCTTGTGAGTTATCTGGTTTACGGCATCTCCATGATCTTGCTCTACACCGCTTCTACGCTTTACCACGCGCTTCCCGGTGAGCGCGCGAAACGTTTCTTTAAAATCTGTGATCATTCAGCGATCTACCTTTTGATAGCCGGGACCTACACACCTTTTTTGGTGCTCAATCTACAAGGTAAGATGGCCTGGATTGCAGTGGCGGTGATTTGGTCTATTGCCTTGATCGGTGTGATTTTTAAGTTGTTCTTCACTGGCCGCTTTAAAGGCCTTTCGACTTTGCTTTATATCGGTATGGGTTGGATGGTGGTTTTTCTCGC
>JBEIPE010000102.1:0-9332 GCA_040377215.1 Halobacteriovoraceae bacterium | reverse complement strand
TGCATTCCTGCGACTCCAAAAACTGGGCCTAGTGGAGATACATCGGGGAGCGATTCGCCAGTCGGCGCTGCGGACAACAACTACAGACGATGTCCCTAGCGCGGCGATTCGAAGATACCACGAGGGGATTCTTATCAAGGCCCAGGAAGCGCTTCACGAAGTCGGCGTCGAATCCCGTGAGTTTGGGAGTCAGATGTTGGCCGTTCGCAGGCGTGACCTCCCAGCGATCAAAGACTGGCTACGGCAAAAGCAAGATGAGTTCACACGGCAGTTTGAGAGCCAAGCAGGCGATGAGGTCTTTCAACTGTCGATGCAATTTTTTCCAATGACGAAGGAGACCGGTCATGACGTTTAGATTAGCGCTAGTCGTATTTTTTTGGAGTACTACAGTATGGGCAGAAAATCGCGTCGGCAACGGCGGGGATGTGGTCGTCTGCGGAGAAGGGGCGCAACAAACCGTAGAATTGCTCGACACCTACGAAGCGCGGGAAGTCTACGGTCTTCCACTCGAGCTTGATGATGCCCAAGCGACTGAAGAGTTGATTGCTCTCTCTTTAGCGCAGCGTCTGCATTCAGTCGCTCCGGCGCGTGCGCAGATGTTCGAAACGTACCTCAAGAATTTTGCAGCAGAAACACGCTTCGTTGATTGGGACCTTGAAGATGTTCCGGACCATGGGTTTATTCGGTTACCTGCGGGCTGTCGGGTGAAGCAGTTGATCGTGAACCAATGCGAAGCAGACTCGGACTCTTTTTTTGACCTCACCCGCGGCAGCGAACATGCTCCCGTGATTGAAGAGAGAGTCATGAAGTGGAACCAAGTCTGCAAAGGACGCTACCGCATCGATCGTCGCTACTGGGTGAAGCTGAGTAAAGTCCAGCGTGCCCTCGCGATGACCCACGAAGCTTTCATGCGCGACTACCGCCATACCGGAGACCCCGACTACCAGTTCGACGGCCCTTTCCATCCCGTCAGGTATTTCAATAGCCTTGTTTTTTCGAACAAGATCGCGGCCCACGGATTTAGATCGTTTCAAAAACTTTACGGTGTCATCGGTCGCTTAGAAAATGCGATAGAGAAAGAAGACGGGCGGTTGGTTTTAGGAACGGACCGCTACTTTACGAACGGTGGAGTTCAGCAGGTTGTTCCCTTCGTGAAGATCAAATTCGGCAGCTATCTCTTCGGTCTCTACACTCAGCTCCCGCTGGTTTTGAAGAGCTCAAAAGTTGAGTACACCCCAGACGGTGAAATCGCTTTCGAGACCTCGACCCCTTTCCAAGTCCTGCGCAACCCTCGCTTTAGTGCTGATCGCTGGTCAGTGTGGGGAAAGTTTCGCGGTGGAGGAGGGGGAAGAGTGAATCCTCGCGACGAGCTCGTGATCAGCTCCGCGCGAGTGTTGGAATTTCCAGACTCCGTGGCCTATCGCCCAGGCTGGGAGAGAAGCGAGCTGTGCGATGAACCTCGGCAAGGGGAAGCACCAAAACCTCCGGCGCAGGAAGTGAGGATCGCCAGCATTTCGTATTCCCCCATCGATCAAAGCAGACGATACGTCCTTCGGAACGATACCAACCTAAAAACGTCGTATGCGAACGTCGTCATCCACGGGGGCTCAAGCGTTTACGAAAACTACGATCAGAATCAGAGCTGTGAGTCCGGTATTGATCGTGCCTCATTCATCTCCATTGAAAATGTCACTGGGGAGGTTTTAACCGACACAGGCCGAGTCACCATCTACAACAAGACGATCTATGTCTCGGTCCGCAAGGGCGTGGTCACAGTTCGATAAAGACCAGAGCGCCTCGTGCAGGGGCGCTCTTCTATCTTTTCTTTGCATCACAGCTTGGTCGGCCACCACAGCATCCCCTCTAGCGTCTGACACAATTTCCCATGTTCAGCAGCAAAACGTGACTGGTAGATCTCACGATGATGAACATCCGCAATCTGCCGAGGGTAGGGGATAGGAATCCAGCGGGAGCTCTTGTCCATTTCTTTGAAGAACTCCCCATCAAAGGCCATACGCTGAGTGAAGCGTTCATATTTTGCGGTGAGTCCACGCAAGTTCACGAGACCCTTAAGTCCTGGATGGCGAGCTGAATAATATTCGTAAAGCTGACCGGCCACCAATTCATCAATGGTAGCGCTGCCGTCAAAGTAAGCGTTGAAGTAGTTGCCGATGTACCCCACGCCCATCACATCATTTGATGCGTCCGTATTGTTGTAGCCGCTGTGATTATACGAGAAGCGAATATCAACATCGTTGAGCTGCATGCCCATGAGTTTCCACATCGCGCGGTAATCCATCAAAGTGCTGGTGCGTGAAGCGGGCGTTGAGTTGGTGAGTTTTTTGGCCTCACTCAAAGCGCGCTGGTATTGCGCGAGAGTTTTCGTTTGATCCGGACTCACCGGCGCACATTGTAAAAGATTGTAGAGAAAGAACTTCCCGAGCTTCGGAAAGTTTTTGTGCGCTTGCAGGCGTGCGCTCAAGTGCTGCGCCATCTGGCGATTGTACATCAGTCCTAATCGTAGACCTGGACGAAAACTAAACGCCCGCGATGGGTCGTCTTGATCAACGGCGAGTTCATAACGATAAGGATAAGTCGGGTAGCGCTCAATTCCGAGACGCCGCTTGAGTACAGCTTCATCAAACAACGGACGATAACGTGGATGTGAGATGGCGGCGTCACTCATGAAGGCCGTGTAGTCGCTGAGTTCAGCGCGCTGAGCTTCGTTATCGGCCAAGAGCTCATCGTTGTCTGAGCCGTAGAACGCGGGCCAATCTGGGTACATGGAAAAAATCGGGCGACCTTGCGGGCCGTGGCAGGTCAAACAGTCCGATGTGCCGAAGACGAGTTTTCCAGGCGTTTTAAGCGGGAAGTCCACTTGTTCAAGTTGGAACTTTTTGGTGCTGGAGTGAAAGCGCAAAATATCCAAACGCTGACCGGCCAGCTGGCCCGGCCCCGCGCCATTATAAGAAACCGTGTAGCCGTTGCGTTCATCCCACAGGATCGCCCGCGGCAGATTCGGATCGGCGCTCTGACTCACCCGGGTTTCTACTAAATGACCTCGTGGTCCCGTACGCTTGATGCCGTGTTTGAGCACAAAATTGAGGCGAAACTCTTCCGGTAAAATGGCCGGTAATTCATCCAGGTTTTTGAGCCTTGGATTGAGCTTGGTGACCTGCTGTTGCAGGCGCAGATTATCCATGGGTGGCGACTTGGGATCCACAAAGGCCCAGGCACTTAATGGAATAAGCAATGCAAGGAGAAGAGGTTTCATGACCCGATATCAGCAATCCCCGGGCCACTGAAAGCTTGTTTAAAGCCAGCTCAGGGAGCGGGTTCTGACAGGTGAAAAGGCTTTATACGGGCTGCACGATAATGAAGGTTATCGTGCAGACCGGGTCTTCCAGGGAAGAAATACCCGTTGCGTATAGGCCTTAGATTGTTGCTCCCTGATTTCTCGGTCCTGGAGGCTTTTTGGCGTATGGTCCGCTCATAACTCGAGCAAGGATTGGCCGCATGATCGCACGTTGTATTTTGTCCCTAGGGTTTCTCGTGACCTCATCCCTGGCCAGTTTCTCCGCCCAGGCCCAGGTCAATCTAGATCCGTTTTACGCCAATGCGGTTGTCCAGCTTGCGAACCCTCGTGCGTATGCTCTCACGAAATCCGCGATACGCTTCCACGCCGCCAGTAAACACACCCAAGAAAAAGAGCGCGTCGTCGTCCAGCTTCGCTTGAATCGTGCTCTGGCGAAACAGATTAAAACTTTCGAAACACTGAGCTACGAGACGCAAGTGAAGACGCTTGAAGCTGTGTTCACCGCGCTGGTGCGAGCGATGGGCATCCCTGCCCCTACGCTGCGACTCGAAAAAGGGCCGCAAGAGCGGATTGCATATTTCGACTTCGATCCGGCGCTCGGCGGAACGGGTACCATCTACATCGACCCGGCCCACCTGCTGGCCGATCCCTACGAGACACTCATTCTGCTTATCCACGAGACCCGCCACTCGGCCCAGTTCCAACTGTCGCAGACCCAGATCCCGAATGCGTTGGCGAAGGGATACAAGGAAGCCTTCCGTGTACAGCACCAGATCTTCGAGTCAGGCACGCGCATTTCATTCTGCGATTTCTCGTCGCTGCTCAATGAGCACGAGGCCTTCGAGTTTGCTAACTACGTCATAAACCGGCTCACTGGCGGCAAGGTCAATCGCATCGAGATGGGCACCATGGCGAGCCAATTTAATGAGAAAGGTGAGCCTCACCTCGATGTCTTGCAACTTTTGAAATCCAGCGGGAGCGACGAGGAAACTTTTCAAACCTTTAATGATCTGATGAAACTTTTTCGACCCATTCGTTAACAGGAGAGACGCAGATGAAAAATGTAATTTTAGGCACCGGCCTGTTGTTAAGCTTACTCTCGCTCGCCCCAGCACTCGCGGCCGAACTCAGCGAATGCCGAACTGTTCGTGACACGGAAATGCGCATGATGCCCGGGACCATCCCTGCGGGCTCGCTGGCCGTTGATTTTTCTGGGAATAAGCAACTGCTGGAAGCTGTGCTCAGCGACGACACAATTCATTTTCTCATGCCCGACGGCACAGTGTCTTCGTCGTACCAGTGGTTCTACACGGGAAGACTCCATGAAATTTCCACGCTCCCGGGAACATATCTCGTGAAGTCATACGGAGAGTATGTGGTTGTCACGATCCAGGAAAACGCCGGCGTCACCACGGTAGACTACGACGGCACGGTCTCTGGAAATTATCTTAGCTTGACTTGCAAATAACAAAAACGTCATGGGCGGAAATATGAAACTGATAATGGGTCTACTCGCTTCTTTGCTGAGCTTCGGCGCCAATGCACAAGCAGGCCTGCCACTCGATACGAAAATTGTGCAAGAAAAACTGGAAGAATCTGGTTTGCGAGAAAAATGCAAAATACGCACCGAGATGATCGCGTATCAAATCACCGGAACGAGTGAGTTTGTTTCTTATCTCGTTTTGAGGAAGCTGCAGGATAGTCGAGATCCCTACAAGTATTTGGGCTTTTCTTCCAAGATGAACGTCGGTGGTGGCCAGGTGCTTTCCTCCGACTGCCGCGTGCTTGCGAATCAGATCAGCTGCACTCGAGTCGACCACGGAACAACGGAAGACATGTTTGGAGAGACAAACTTTGAGAACACCTCACAGTTCAAGCTAAGTCTTGACGCCAACAACGACGTTGTTTCTTTCGTTGGCACAAGTCACGTCCGGAAGAAAAGATCGACGTCGTCTCGCTGGAGATCGCCGAAGCTCGTTCTTAGTATGAAATGTAAGTAGAGATGTGATGGAACGCTCGATTCTTCTTTTCTTAATGAAGGTTTTTCCCCGATTGCTCACTCGTGGTTGGAGCGAGGGGCAGCGCAAGCTGCATCCCGACTACCGCGTGTATCTCGCTTTACGAAAAATCCTGGGCAAAAAAGGAATGGGAGAGCAGCCTCCCGTAAAATCACGCCGTACTTATCGCCAAGATTCAGTTGTCCATCGGCTCGATGTGCACGTGGACACACAAGAGTTTACTGTGGACATGCGCGATGGGCATAAAGGCAAAGCAAGGTTTTACCTCGTCGCCGAAGCTTCTCCGTTGGTCCTCTATTTCCACGGCGGTGGCTATGTGATCGGTGACCTCGACATGTACGACCATGTCTGTAGCTTCATGGCTCAGACGACTGGCTTTAACGTGCTTGCCATCGATTACAGAAAAGCTCCCGAAGCCCCTTTCCCCATGGCCATTCACGACGGCATCGATGCGTATGAGTGGGCCCTTAAAAACACAGAGGCCCTTCGCATCGCAGATAAAAAAATTATCGTCGCCGGAGACAGCGCGGGCGGCAACCTAGCCGCTATTGTTGCGCAGGAGATGGTCCGGACAAAGGCCATCGTGCCGAGCATGCAGCTTCTCATCTATCCGACCTGCGACTGGTCCAGATCTTATCCTTCAGAAGAGGAATTTGGGCGAAACTATTTTCTTACCAGCCAAGATCTTCGTTACTTCGAGAACCACCATCACCCGAACGGAAATGTCGACAAAAGAATGCCCTGGGTCTCTCCCCTCTTCGGCACTCTCGAGGGCCTTCCTCCCACCCTACTCGTAACAGCTGGCTTTGATCCACTCAAAGATCAAGGTGAAGCCTATGTGAGTGCACTCCGTAATGCTGGCGTATCTGTCACACATGTTGATGAGAAAGCGGCCATCCATGGCTTTATCAATATGATCGGATTTAGCACGTATTCTCGCATGATCTTTCGGGAGACACTTTTACATTTCAAATCTGCTTGGAAGACTATCGAGATGACCTATCCCCAATAATTTAAGCAACAGGAGAACAACTATGCATAAGCCACTTTTTTCGCTCTTAATTCTCACCTTCACCAACTTTGTTTTTGCTAAAACAAATTGCGTCGAAAATATCATGCTCGTTTGTCGAGACACTCACGATGAATCGATCTCCGCTTCTCTTTGTAACAGTCCCGAAGAGGGCCTGATTGCCCTACTGACCGATGGCGAGGACTCGACAGGCCTGCTCGCAGGAGGTTGGATGGACTGTAAGCGCCTAAGCGAGAAGCTCATTTCCTGCCGAGGCCAGTGGCAGGCAAGCGGTCGTCATGCCTTAGTTGTCTTTAAGCTTGGTGAAACCGACTGGGATGCTAGGGCCGGGTTTAACCGAGCAACTGCTGGAGGTGTTATGCAGTCTTCGTGTGACCCAGAGGTAATTCCAAATCTCTAGCCTTTCCCTCACTCCCGAAAGCTCAGTATTTCCTTCGGAGCACGAGAACCATGCCGTCGGGATCCAGACCGATGGCACTCGCCCGGGCTTCGATGCCGAACAAATCTTTCACAATGCCGAGATCGAAACTCCAGCCATTTCGGAGGTATTTGCCGAGACTTATGGATGAGGAGACGACGGTGCGAACGTCTTGGTCTGAATTCGGGTCATCTACAAACATGACAACCGCGGAAACGTAGAAGACCTCATTCCTGCTGAGCGAAGATCTCACTTCAATCAACTCTCCGGTGTCTCGGTAGACTACGTCCATGCGTCCATATGGAGAGCGTCTTGTGCCCGATCCGCTGTGAGTCTCGTGCAACTCATAAAATCGAATGCCCTCATTTTGAGTGATGTACCGTTGGATCAGAAGATCACTGCGAGACTGCCGAAGTGCGGGCCCGTCGGCGCACAACTCTTCAGAGCAGCGCCAGTCCTGAGCATGAGATAAGAAAGAACCAACCATGAGAGCAAGATAGAGTATGACTTTCATAGGGCAACCATAGCGATTATTGGCGCTTAGTTGTGCTTGGTTGAAAAATTTAGTCGTTGGAAAAATGAACTCAACAGCTTGGGTGTTGGCAACACCGGGCTTGAATGCAACGACCTTGTCTTGTATTAGAGAGCCGAACTGCACTGACCAGTGCTCGCCAGCAAGACTAAGTTCGGCAACTGAGGCAGGCCATGTCCGTAGACGTTGTCCGCACCCGCAGGGCCGAGGTCTCGTGAGCTGCTGATGAGGCATTTAATCATTTGTGGCAAGCTGAGTTGCGGCGCCACTTGCTTGAGAATCGCGAGCATCCCAGAGACATGAGGGGCCGCCATGGAAGTCCCGCTGAGAGTTCCATACTGGCCTTTCGGCAGCGTGGAGAAGGTGAGGTCACCAGGCGCGGTGATGTCGGGCTTGAGGACTTGGACGTCTTTCCAAAGCCCGGGCCCCTGGGCGCTCGATCTTCTTGAGATATCGTTACGGTTGATGGCCCCTACGCTCAACACGTTCGGGCAGGCGGCCGGTGCCGCAACACTACTCGCACCAGGGCCCGCGTTGCCGCCGGCGAAAACGCCAAGAATTCCTCGTTGCTCCCATGCTGCCACCATTCTGCAGTACGGATTATCAAAGCTGTTTTGAGTCACATCGTGTGGGTCCCCCACCCAGGAATTATTGACGATGCTCGGAAAGTCATGTGTCGACGGATCTTGGTCCGGGTCCATGATGAATTGCATGGCCGCGAGAAGTTTCTCATCCGTCACAGAGCCATTTTGGTCGAAGGCCTTATACACCATCAGTTTCGCAGCGGGTGCCACGCCAAAATTGAGATCGATGCTCGAGCCAGCGCCGACGATCGTTCCACTCACGTGAGTCCCGTGCTGATTGTCATCGTATGGTTCGGTACGGTTATTCACCAAGTCGAACCATCCCACGATCTTGTCTTTGAACTCGGAGTGCTTGCCATCGATGCCCGTATCCAGCACGCCGACGACCTGTGCAGTGCCGATGAGATCGGGCGCCTGCAGTCGAACGTCATCGACACCGATTTTTCGTAGTCCGTAGGTATACTGATCTTGTCGATCTAACCTCTTAAGGGAGTCCGGCTCTTGCGGGGCAACCCGTTTCACGCCATTGGCGTAGATGGCGCTGACCTGAGGCTGTTTCGCCAGCGTCTCAATGTCGGAAGTTTTTAAACTGATGGCAACAGAGTTGACCGACCAAAGCGAAGTCGGGTGCTGGAAGGCCACGACTGATTTTAGTGATCGGAGAGTCTTGCGTTCTTGCGCAAGGGCCTCTGATTGCATCTTATGATTGGTGGCCTTGAAGACGACGATCACTCGCACGTCGTTATCTCGCTGCCCTATTGATTGCTGATGTAGCTTTGGATCGACATAGGCTCCGAACGCATCCAGCGAGAGCATGAGTGAAGCAGCGGCGAGAACAACGAGATTCATCTTATAACCTTGAGAAGATGGTTTAGAGTCGTAACCATTCTCAGGACTGATCGACACCTTCGGCAAGGCACGTTCCGAAGTCCTACTGTTGCTCATTATCAACAGTGCCTAGGCTCCGAGTGTGAAGTAATTTCTACGGGCAGGCATTTTGCGGCAACTTTGCCGCACTTTCGGGCAACGGCACCTTTTCGAATTGGCCAGTGCTGTATCCTCGATTTACTAACAAGGAGCCGGCCATGCCTAAAGATTTCGTTACACCCACTCAAGTCAGCGAGTACGCTTTTCCGATTCCCGCTGATTACTGCCTCGTCTTGAAAGCCATCCACGAAGCATCGTCGTTGCGGGAAGCCGCAATACTCCTCGACATGGACGCTGGGGCCCTGGCCCGGAAGGTGCAAAAGATCGCCACGGATTTCGGTCTGTTCTACAAAGTCGACAACAGATGGATGCTCACCGAACCCGGGCTGCGGATGGTGTCTTGGGTCGGCGAAAGCCTGTCCATCCAAAAAAAACTACTGGCGCTGCGGCAGGTTTGTCGCATCACAACCACCAACTGGTTGCTCGAAAAGATGCTACTGGCGAATC
>JBEIPE010000095.1:0-9621 GCA_040377215.1 Halobacteriovoraceae bacterium | reverse complement strand
TACAATCACGAACTCGAACGCCTTCAGGCGACCCTAAACCACCTACGTGCAGATCGCTCCGAGCTTTTGAAAAAGATCGAAGCTCTTGAAGAAGACAAGATCAGCCATAGCCGCCTTTCTTTAGGCATGCGTGCTGAACTGGATGAGAAGAAAATCGAAATTCAATTGATGAAGCGCCGTCTGACAGAAGAAGGGATGGATCTTAAGTATCAAGTTGAACTTGAAACTGAGCGCCGCAAACTCGCTGAAGAGCGCGCCAAGACTTATCAAGCCGAAGTGCAGGCCATGCAGCAGAAAGTAAAACTGGAAGTGAAGAAAGTTTCCAGCCGCGAGCGTGAACTTGAACAGCGCCTTGAACTTTTAAAAAGTGATGCAGAAACACAAATTCGTCATCGTGATCAGAAAATCTTGGAGCTTAAACGTCGACTGGACGCCATGGAATTCGATATGGATGCCATGAACGCGATTGAGCAGAAGACTGTGGGCGACAAGCATGAGTTGGAAGGCAAACTCGATAAGGCCATTAAGACCCTGCGTACGGCCATCGGGATCCTCGAGACGGATGATCCGAAATTAGCGACCCTGGAAAAATTGAAGAAAAATCTGGAAGTCTGATTATGCCCTCCAAAAGTTCCCCTAGTCTCAAGCTGCTAGGCCTGGGCCTTGATCCACTTCTCAGTGAGAAGGTTAAAAGGACTGTGAAGACGTACCGTCTCAAGGTGCGCACATCCTTTGCCGCCTCAAGTGATGGCCTGGTCATGGAGAAGGGTGGCGTCGACATTCTTCTTTTGCAGGTGCCGGCGCACTTCGGACAAGCGCTCAAACTCGTACAAGAGTTTCTTTATCGTTTCCCCCGTGCAGCGGTGCTGGTGTTCTCTCCGAAGAGTGATCCCCATTTGCTGGTGCATTTTTTTCGGGCCGGGGCGTTTGACGTCATTCTTTCACCTTTCGATGATTACGAACTCGGCCAGGCCTTGCGTCGTGTGTCTCTTCGACCGGGTGATATTGCTAATCCCTCGGACTGGACGGCGCTCCAAGCGGCGGCACACTTTTTCACTCGCCCTATCGCCGATCAATGGGATGACCTTGCGGATAACCTCGTTCGTTATTTCTCTTTGTTCCTCAAGCTCGAAGAGAATCGCCGCTTCTTACTGCCCCATGGAGTCGATGACTTCTTAGCAAAAAAACATAAGCTCACCGGCGCTAAACTCAAGCGCTTTCAACATTTCCTGCAGGATCCACGCGGAATCTTCTTTGGTTTCGATCTTCGCGGCGGATCACTGGCCTGGGTGATTAAACTCGCCCCTGATTTTGTGTGCTACTGGACGGCCAAGGGGACTGAGAAGTTTTCCGTGGATGAAGTCTTCGGTCCGCATTTCTTGAATCTTTTACGGGGCCAGCGCGAGCACTACGAAGCTCATCTAGAACGCGTGCGCATGAAACGTTTGGCGCTGACGGATGAAATCACCGGTCTGTGGAACCAGCGTCGCCTGGCGCAGGATCTCGAAGAGGGAGTCGCGCAGAAGAAGTCCTTCTCGCTCCTCTTCATCGACATCGACTTCTTTAAAAACGTGAATGATCAGTTTGGACATGTCCACGGCTCGCAGCTGCTCATTGATATGGCGGCGATTCTGCGCGCTGAATTGCGCGGTAGTGATGCGATCTATCGTTATGGTGGGGATGAGTTTATTGTGCTCTTACCGGAAACGGGACTGGCCGATTCCAAGGCCACGGCCTTGCGACTCTCAAACGCCATCAAGGCCAATGAATTCACCGTGCAGGAGAAGCCGTATTTTCTAAGTCTTTCAGTGGGGATTGCGGTGTTTCCAGATGATGCTCAGACCTCGCGGGCCTTGATCGATTTCGCGGACCAGATGATGTACATGTCGAAGAAGTCGGGACGTGGCAAGGTTTTCCACGTCACCGAAGTCATGTGATTTAAGCTTTCGTGCCTTCCACGACGAATTTGGTATAAAAGAGAGTCGTCGCAGGATTCTCGAGCGCTCTAAAGTAGCGCTCTTTGAATTGATTGGCCTTCTCATCTCCCCCAAAAATCTCACAGAGTACTCCGTGAGCGAACTCGAAGCGCGCTTGCGTATTCGAAGCCTCCTCACGACGATCGTCAGAAGTAAAATCCATGCAGGACGACTGCCATTTCACCTGTTGCAGTTGGTGCTGCGCAAACAAAGTAGGAAGTTTGCGAGCGATATAGAGGTCTCCGACGTAACCACGAGCGAGTTGGTGTAGCTCTTCCTGTAGCAACTGATCCTGGCTATGCATATTCACTACAATTCCATCAAAATTGATGACGACAAGTTTTCCGCCAGGGCGCAAAACTCTGCACAGTTCACTCATCACCTCCGTAGGATTCGCGAGATGCTCAAACACGTATCGACAAAAAACGACATCAAACGTTCCGTCATTAAAACTTAGCTTGGTTAAATCTTCGCGTTGGAAGTGGATATGCTTCTTTTCTTGAGAAGCTGCTTGTCTCGCCTGATGAAGGCGAAGGTCTGAGAAATCAACGCCCCAGACATCTCGTGCTGAACTTTGCTCTTTGAGATAGCGACAAAGTAGACCGCTGCCACATCCTGCATCTAAAAAAGTTCCTTTCAATGGAAGCTTTAAATTCTTTAATTCGATCTCAAGTTGATAGCCATTTTGTTGGGCCTGCTTTTCTAATCGTTTTGCTTCGCCCTCGCTCTCCATTGCATAGCTCATTATGGTCCTCATGTTTTTTGCGGTTGATTACGAAAGGAATATCGTCGTTTCTTAACAAAACATGAGGAGTCGTATGGATATTTTGAATGGGTATAGGTTGGTCGTGATCGATCATCCAATTGGGCTTCTGATGGATCCGGATGTGTCTTCTCTTTTAGGTAAAGTATTTCACATCAAATATACGACTTATGGGCAAGTCCACGCTCCAGGAGTGATTCCCATCGATAAAGCTGATTTTTTTGCGACCCATCTCATCTTGTGTCAGGAAGAAGCTTCGGGCCTGAAGCCCATATTCGCTTATCGCTCAGTGACTTGGGAGAAATGTCTTCTTCATCGCCAAGCTTTTCCGGCTTTAAGTGTTGTCCAGCAGGATGGTAATGCTGTGCTCACGAAGAAAATGGAAGAGGTGATGGACCTGTATCGTGAGCGGCCCCAATCGATATCGTGGGATTCGGCTTGGGCGCAAGAGCCCAATGTGCGAGTAGGAAAAACCGCTGAGCAAAAAGAACAATTGCGCGAGATGACGATGGCGATCGGCTGCCTCCATCATCAAGCGATGGACATCCCTCACATGGTTACTTTGGGAACCTTGAAAGTGAAGACAGATGTCTTTTTTCAGACGATGGGATTGCGCCCGTTGGTAGAAAACCAAAAATTCGCCTATTCAGCGCAGTTTGGCTCTGAGGTCGAGGTTTACCATGGTATCGGATTTTCAGCGCAGGCCCAGGCGTGTGCTGAAAAGTACCGCGCTCTGTGGGATCAACGGATTCAGCTCGATGGATACTTAGAGAAGAAAAAAGCGGCTTAGATTAAGAGAAGAGGGGGGTGGCGGATGGTCGAATCTCATACCGATTGCGTCCATCACCCTCATGTATCGATTTGAGTTTAGTTACGATAGACGCCGGAAGTGAGGCGTAGCACGAGGCCGTGGACATGACGCCCATGCGAGTGAAGCAGGTGGTCTCAGAGTCGAAGACATCTGTATTAAGGGCTTCGCACACTTCTTCTCTTGGAACGGCATCAATGATGATTCTGTCTTCTTGGGAGAGATGAAGCTTATAGTCATAGTTACGATCAAAGGCCCCTGAGTGATTAAGGACAAGTCCCTCATACACTTTTTTCCAGCTGCGATAGGTGGCCATCGCCTGACCAAAAGAGCTCTGGCGATGAGTCTGATAAGACATTTGCCCTAGAGCGAAGAGTTGCTGTGAACTCCAACCACGCTGGGCCAGAAGTTCAGTGAGATCAGTGAGAAAACGGACATTGATCATTTTCTCCGGATCATCAAAAAAGCTTTGTGGGATTTGCGAGTGTCTCAGAAGATTTTCTAAGTACTGTTCTCCGCGCTGAAGACGAACTCCTTCAAGCAAGTTTAAAACGCTTCTCACCTTACTGAATTTTCCCACACTGTAGCGCTCAGGAAGTTCTATGGGCGCTCGGTGAAAATATCGTTCCGCTGCTTTGCGATCGATGGAGGATCCCCAGAGGCCATGGAGGTCCACGTTAAAGGCCTCGCTCAGACGGACTGCTGCAGTGAGGGGAACGTCTTTAGTTTGCTTTTTTAAGGAGAGATAGTTCTCTTCGCTGAAGCCAAGGAGTCTGGCAAAATCGGCTTCGGGAAGTCTGGAGACCTCCTGAAGAAGCTGGATGTTGTGCCATAAGACTTGTCTCATGCACTTATTTGGTTTTGAGGACTGCGGCTCAAGTAGATCGGATAGTCAGCAAGGTACTTACTAAAAGGTTTCTTGAGAGAAGCGGGAATGGTGGCAGGAATTCCTTCGAAGTCACCTTTGCGACCGGTAAATTTGACGGCGCCAAAATAATCATTAGAGCGAGATTGGATAAAGTCGATGCAACCTTGTGCACTCTTATGTTGTGAAAGGAGTGGGAAAAATCCACCTTGCTCCTCATGGGTAGGGGTCAGCGTCGCGAGGTTGAACCGAGCCTTGCAGTCTTCCGCCAATTCAAACATTCCCCAGACAACGTCCCAAGGGACCGGGTAGTTGAGAACGGTGAGTACTGCGGGAGTCGCTCCGTGTTTACCCAGGAGTGTTTTAAGTGGGGCATTAGCATGAGTTTTAAGATGTGTGAGGAGTGGAGCAAGCGCTCGTACAGTAACACTGAACTTCTTTTTGTGCTTAGGTGCCCAGGCGCCATGCCAATTGTCTTTGTTCGCGAGAGAGAGATCAGGGATGTCTCGTAGCTCCGCGGTGCCGTAGTAAAAGCAGTAGGGATCGAGCACTCCAAATTCACGGACGAAATCAAACCAAAGTGTAAGCTCAGGCACAAATACTTCGGATTCGACTTTTGAAATGGTGGACTGTGATACATTGAGTTTTTCCGCCATCTCCACCTGGGTGTAACCGTAGAGTTTGCGCAAATCGCGAAAGAGTGAGCCAGTGTGAGTCTTCATCGGTTCCATTATCATCCTCGTCTTTGAAAAACTTCTGCCGCAAACGTGGCAAGATCAGTGTTAAATTGTGAAGCCGCTTCTTGGTGTAAGTTGTGGCCCGCTTGGTAATTTTTGTAAACCGCCCCCGGTGGTAAGTGCCGCACGATATGAGCATTGTTCACGAAATGATCATATTCTGCTGTGACTATCAGGGTTTTGCAATTTGCTCTCGAAATGAATTCCTGTTCATCGATATGTTCACCGGCCATTAAGCTTGTAGGGAAATGTGTCCGGTAAAAAGGGGCCACGAGGTCAATATCCTTAAGCTCTTGCTCAGTGTTCCATTGCTGGGCATACAACGCTTTCGCGAGGGTCTGCTTTTCAGTGGCACTCATCTCGTTTTTATAAAGTAGCCCCATGGGTCCATCCAGCCTGAACATTTCGGCCATATTGATGGGTTTGGCAGCGGGGGGGGTGGCAATCAAGACCGCTCCTGCCATAGGAATTCCACTGGCCATCAACCCTAAAGTTATATGCCCTCCAAGGCTTAAACCGACGATGAGGGGAGGGGTGGTCATCGTTTGTTTAATAAACTCGGCAACAGTCGTTGTGAAATGCAGCATGCTGGCATGAGCGGGCGAGGAAGAATGACCATGATGAGGGAGATCTAAGGCGATCAGCTTATATTTTTTTAATGCGGATGATTGGAATTGTGCCGCAAATGTAGAGGAGGACTGATTGCTTCCATGAAGCATGAGCAGGGTTTCGGGGCCATCACCCGCCACACTATAGCTTAGCGTCACATCAGAATTTAAGGCCATTACTTTAAGCATATCAATATATTAGCCATAGAAAACGCGAATTGCCCCCAACTTTAATCTAAAATTTTCCCACAAGTGTCCGATTGTAGCTAAGATGTATTCCATGAAGAATATGTATGACGATTCTTGTTTCAATGTCTTGATTGTTGATGATGAAAACGACCTTTTGGAAGTCGCCAAGGAGCTGCTGCAAAAGGAAGAAATTAACGTCTTCACCGCCCAATCATTCTCAGAAGGCGAAAGCATTCTGGCGCAGCACAGGGTCCATTTGATAATTTGTGATTACCATTTCCCAGGCGCAAACGGTGAGGATTGGCTGGCCGTTTTGCGTAGACGAGGAGAGGAAGCGCTTTTTGTGATTTATACCGGTAGCTTTGATATTGAAGAAAAAAACTACCCTGCAATTGAAGGGGTCCTGAAAACACTCATCAAGACAGATATTCGGGGGCTGCTGGAAACCGTGAGAACGGCACAACTCTATTGGGCAAAAGCAAGTTGAAACAAAAAGCCCCTCTTGGGAGGGGCTTTTTAATTAGCGCTTCTTCGTTACTTTCTTCGTCGCTTTCTTCGCGACTTTTTTCACTGTGGCTTTCTTCGCCGGAGCTTTCGCTTTTTTCTTCGTGTTGCCTACGAGCTTTTCAAGGCGAGCTTGAAGAGCAGCAACTTCTTTCTTCTGAGTCGCGATGAATTTCTTCGCCGCGAGAGTTTGCTTCTTCACTTCTTTGTCGAGCAAGACTTTCTCAGCGTTGAATTTCTTCTTCGCAGCTGCAACGTCTTTATCAACGAGCTTAGAGAAGTCTTTCTGCGCGTCTTGAACCAATTTTCTCACAGAGGCTTTGATCTGCTTAATGTTGGCTTCGCTGGTGAAAGTTTCAACAGTGTTCTTCACTGTCTTCACATTTTCTTTAACGTTGTTTTTGACGTTCTCGAGAGCATCAAGGACGACGTTCGTGCTGTTAGTATCGTTCTCTTGCATGGTGGGCTCCTAAGGTTAGTCCTGGTAGAAACCAGGGTGTTTGCTGAGTGGTACTCTATACCCAAATCCAAAACTTTTCGCCTTGATTTTGACTATAGGGCAGAACTGCCGCCTCTTATACTCTGCCTTAGCATAAAGTTGGAAGACCCTTTTTACTTCGACTTCTTCAAAACCCATTGTCGTGAGGTCACTCGGACGGTGCCGGTAACTCAAAATTCCTTCCAACATAGCATCCAGCCGCTCATAGGCGGGCAAGCTGTCTTGGTCTTTTTGGTTTTCTCGCAGCTCGGCCGACGGGGGACGAACGATGATTCCCTTGGGGATCAGGTTGCCATGGGCCTGGTTAATCCACTCCGCAAGACGGTAAACCTCTGTTTTATAGAGATCTCCCAAGAGTGAAAGGGCCCCGACGGAGTCACCATACTGAGTGGAGTAGCCCACAGCGAGCTCAGACTTATTCGAGGTATTGATGACCATCGCCCCGGTTTGATTGGAGCGCGTGTAGAGCAGCATCCCTCTTAACCGGCTCTGAACATTCTCGTCAGTGAGGCCCTCAAAAGGTTGAGGGAAAGTATTTTGAAAGGCCATGCGGATATTTGAATGGAGAAACTTAATCGGCAGACTGGTGAGTTTGAGACCGAGTTTCTGGCAAATCTCCATGGAAAGATCCCAGCTCAAGGGGCTGGAGAAGCTGCCGGGCATGTAAACGGCTTCTAGTTCTTGGCCGGGGGCGAGTGAGAGCTTGGCCAAAGTCAGTACCAAAGCTGAATCCATGCCGCCGGAGAGGGCGACGAGGAATTTCTTAAAACCATTTTTGCTGGCGTACTCTTGCAAAGAGAATTGCAGGGCACGGGCGACACTGGCGCACTCCTCATCACTCCACGTTTGCAATCGACGAGGCAGGGCCTTATCCGCTGAGAAACGTGGGGCGAAAAGGGATTCCCAGGTGTTCTCGCAAATCGTTCCGCCAATGGGAAGGTACTCAGTTCCGCCGGCCAGTGGAAGGCTCAATGTATGAGCGGCAAAGGCCGGCGCTTGAGCGAGCACGGTCTCACCATTAACGGCAAAAGACCGCCCATCAAACAGCACTTCGTCCTCTCCGCCCACACGATTCACATAATAAAACGGAGCTTTGAGAAGATTGGAGAGGGTGCGAGCGCGCGCAATGCGAGTGTCGCTTTTCGTTACGTCATAAGGCGAAGCCGAAAGATTAATCACGCCGGCAAAAGGCCCAATCTTAGCGAGATCCATGGCGGGATCGAGCTGATGAAAACTTGAGGCCCACATATCTTCACAGATCATCAAAGCAAAGCGCTGGCCTTGCCATTCCCACACACCGGGCGCAGTGCCTGGAGTGAAGTACTTTTGCTCGTCAAAAATGTCGTAATTCGGCAAAAGTCGTTTGGTGTAAAGCGGGCGCAAAGGTGTGCCGGGTTTGAGCTCGTAGATCACGTTCCGAATACTGACCGGGATGCCCTCATCGCCGAGCTGATAGGCGAGTCCACCTAAAAGCACCACGGTGTCTGCTTTGGCCGGGAGTTTCTGGGCCCAGGCATCGATCTCTTTAAGGAACTTCTGGTAGCTCGAGACAAACGGGGCCTGGAGACACAAATCGGCCAGCGGGTAGCCCGTGAGGTAAAGCTCAGGAAAAACGTGGATTCCTGGACGATCTAGCGACGTTTGCAGCGTCTGACGGATGGCCGTGAAATCGGCAATGGTATGATGGGTTTGATGGAGGTGTATTTGCACGCCTAATCCCTCGGTCTCGTTGTGGGAACGACCCCATTATGCTAGAGGTCATCTGAAAAGAGGACCAAAAATGACTACAACACGCGTATTGGTGATCGGTGCAGGACTTGCTGGCTCGGAAGCGGCCTGGTTTCTGGCCTCTCGCGGAGTGTCGGTGGCCCTGGTTGAGGTCAAAACCCTCAAGCTCAATCCCGCCCAAAAGATCAAAAACTTCGCTGAATTGGTATGCACCAATTCCCTTAAATCCTTAGATCCTGACTCGGCCCATGGATTGCTCAAGACAGAAATGCGCGCGCTAGGATCGCTGGTTCTCGCCGTTGCTGATGAGACTTCAGTTCCAGCAGGCGACGCGCTAGCTGTGGACCGCGAACTCTTTTCCGCCGAAATCACCAAACGTTTGCACGCTCATCCGAATATCAAGGTGGTCGCCGCTGAAGCGGGCGATCCTCTGGCGCTCATGCGTGAACTGGAATGCCAGCATGTGATTGTGGCGACAGGTCCTTTGACCACCACACCGCTCGAAGAGTGGATGGTGGCGAACCTCGGCGCGGAAGATATTTATTTCTACGACGCCATCGCACCGGTGGTGGATGCGGATACGCTCGATTATTCAAAACTCTACTACAAAGACCGTCACCGCAAACCGGATGAGCGCGCTGATTACTTGAACGCGCCCATGAACAAAGAGCAGTACGACTTGTTTGTCGGCGAGCTCGCCAAGGCCGAAAAAGTTCCGCCGAAAGATTTCGAAGACTGGAAGTTTTTTGAGAGCTGTTTGCCCATTGATCTCATGGCCGAACGTGGTCCTGAAACCGCACGCTTTTCGTGCATGAAACCCATTGGCCTTGAGCTGCCAGACGGCAGTGAACCTTGGGCCGTGGTGCAGCTTCGTAAAGAGAATCTCGCCGGAGCGGCCTTTAACTTGGTCGGCTTTCAAACACGTCTGACCTACAAAGAGCAGG
>JBEIPE010000448.1:0-1746 GCA_040377215.1 Halobacteriovoraceae bacterium | reverse complement strand
ATGTAACGGCCATCGTTCATGGTCTTAATCTGTTGAACCAGCTCACTTGCGTAAGCATGCCCACCAGCCGTGGGACAGAAATCGTTCTGGCCTTTGATGGAGTCGCCGCGAAGAGCAAGGACGTTTTCAATGCCGAGGTAGTTCAAATCAATAAGTGCGTATTCAGTTTCTTCCCGGGTAAAGCCACCGCAAATAATGTGCGGAACAGTGTCGACGCCGAACTTATGCATGAGGGCGGCGCAAATCGCCACAGTGCCGGGACGTTTACGGATGCTCTTTTGTTCAAGCAAACCACCATTCCGTTTTTTGAGAATGAATTCTTCACGGTGATAGGTCACATCAATGAATTTCGGCTTGAATTCCATTAAAGGTGCGATGTTAGTGAAAAGTGTTTGAATACTCTCACCCGCGTGCGGTGGAAGAATCTCAAAGGAGAATAAAGTACTTTTAGCGGACTTGATGTGATCAACGACTTTCATATGTTCCTTACAGCAAATTAGCCGAGAGCCATGAACGTGCTTCGGCTTCAGTCATACCCTTACGGTGGGCATAGTCTTTAAGTTGGTCTTCTTGAATTTTTCCGACGTTGAAGTACGTGGCCTGGGGATGAGCAAAGTACCAGCCGCTCACAGCGGCAGTGGGAGTCATCGCCATCGAGTGCGTCAGTTTCACGCCGATATTTTTTTCCGCGTCGAGGAGTTGGAAGAGTTTTTTCTTCTCGGTGTGATCAGGGCAGGCCGAGTAACCAGGGGCCGGACGAATGCCTTGGTACTTCTCACGCACAAGATCTTCTGAAGTGAGGTTTTCTAGAGGCGCATAGGCCCAGAACTCACGGCGAAGTTTCAAGTGCAGCCATTCAGCAGTGGCTTCAGCGAGGCGATCGGTAAGAGCGCGCACCAAGATGCCTTGGTAGTCGTCTTGATCAGCATCGTACTTCTTCGTGAGGGCCTCAAGGCCGATCCCTGCGGTCACACAGAAGGCACCGACGTAATCACCCTCAGGAGCGACAAAGTCAGCGAGACATGGGTTCGGCGATGATGAGTCCTGCATCTGGCGTTGAGTGCGTAACATATTTAATGTCGCGATCACTTGCGCACGATCTTCTTTAAAGCTCGCGTGGCTGCCGTGACGCTCGCATGGCGTACTGCCAGATTCCCAGGCGTGGATATTGATATCATCGCCCTGACCCGAGGCCGGGAAGATGCCATAAACCGCGCGAGCCTCAATGGACTTGTTCTTAATCATGTCATCGAGCATTTTCTGAGCGTCCGCGAAAAGCTTGCTGGCTTCTTCGCCCATCTCTTTATCTTTCAGGATTTTTGGATAAGAACCCTTCAAGCGCCATGTGTGGAAGAACGGTGTCCAATCAATAAACTCACGCAGAGTTGAAAGAGGGATGTCATTCAAGACATGCACACCGAGTTGCGAAGGCTTCACAGGTTTTTGCGTATCCCAGTTCAAGCGCACACGGTTGGCACGGGCTTCGGCCAGCGATAGCCATTTTTCTTCATTCTGTTGAGCGAGATGCTGGTCTCTCATGGCCGCGTATTCAATGTTGAGTTCTTTTACAAAGATATCGCGTGCCGCTTGAGTCTTGAGCTTTTCTGCCACAGGCACCGAGCGTGAAGCATCCGCTACGTGGACAACAACTCCATTAAAGGCCGGAGAGATTTTCACGGCCGTATGCAAACGAGAAGTCGTCGCTCCGCCAATGAGCAAAGGAACTTTGTAATTGATGCGTTCCAT
>JBEIPE010000331.1:0-3056 GCA_040377215.1 Halobacteriovoraceae bacterium | reverse complement strand
TGTGATGGAAGGAACTCTTCGCGTAAAGGATAAGATCCATTTCAAAAACAGTCATATGGATCACGAGATCTTGAAGCTCGCCGTGAGCACGCCGTTCTACCAAGAAGTTGATGAACTCGGCGCTGGCGAAGTAGGCATGATTATTTGCGGGATCAAAACCATTCGCGACGTTAAAGTCGGCGACACCATCGTTCACGCTGCTCAAAAAGACTCGACCCCACTTCTAAAAGGTTACAAAGAAGTGAAGCCCATGGTTTTCTGTGGTGTCTTCCCAGTGGACTCAGAAGAATACGAAGTATTGAAAGATGCTCTCGAGAAACTTGCGTTGAACGACAGTTCATTCACTTACGAGCCAGAATCTTCGCAAGCACTAGGCTTTGGTTTCCGTTGTGGTTTCCTGGGTCTCTTGCATATGGACATCATTCAAGAGCGCCTTGAGCGTGAATTCAACCTAGCCTTGATTTCAACTGCTCCTTCTTGTGCGTACGAGATTCATACAACGAAAGGTGAGATCATCATCGTTGAAAACCCGTCGAAGCTTCCGGATGTCACGTTCATCGATTGCATCAAAGAGCCGACCGTGAAGCTCTCGATCCATTTGCCTAACGAGTACGTTGGAAAAATCATCAAGCTCTGCGAAGACCGTCGCGGTACTCAGCAGGCCATCAATTACATCACTGAAGACCGCGTGCAGTTGATCTATCTCCTTCCGCTTTCGGAAATGATGTATGACTTCTATGACCAGTTGAAGTCGCTCTCTAAGGGCTACGCTTCCATGGACTACGATCTTCATGAATACATGGAGGCCGATCTCGTGAAGCTGGACGTGCTGTTGAACGGCGACAAAGTGGATGCGCTTTCTATCATCACTCACCGAGATAACTCATTTAACCGCGGCCGAGATCTGACTCACAAACTCATGAAGCTCATCGATCGCCAGCAATTTGATATTGCGGTGCAAGCGGCCGTGGGTGCCAAGATCATTGCGCGGGAAACTATTAAGGCGCTTCGAAAGAACGTTCTCGCTAAATGCTACGGCGGTGACATCAGCCGTAAGCGCAAGCTCCTCGAAAAACAAAAAGAGGGTAAGAAGCGGATGAAAATGGTCGGGAACGTAGAAATTCCCCAAGAAGCTTTCTTGGCAGTATTGAAGGTCGACGAGTAGAATTTATCGAATGTTAGAACTCATCGACACCCACATTGAAAAGATGCTCACCACCTACACCCAGGGTGAATACTTCGAACGTCTGAAGCAGGCCAAGGAAGCGTACATCGCTCTCACGGGTAAGCTCGACGAAGACAAAGACGAATTCGAAAGTCGCATGAACTGCTTTAACGAGTGGTACCTGTTTCAGTGGAAAGACGAGAGTGGGAAAAAAATCGTAGAAGATTACATCCGTCGCGAGCAACTCGACGAAGATCTTTCGCAAGCCTTCTTGAACGTGAATCACTCGCTGCTTGAATTCAGCAAAGTGAATTTCCGTAAGCAGATCGTTCTGCTTGATATTCTCCATGATGAGAAAGTGAGCCTCGCCAAAGGCCACCGTCACATTGGTCTGGTGGAAGACGACCTCTTCATTGGCCGCGTGATTCGTTACAAAGGTGACAACTACCTTCTGCACGGTGTGTGTACGCTTCCTCAGAGCATCCGCTCAGTGCTTAAGAAGCAGTCCAAGAAAGTGCGTAAGATGAATTCGTTTGAAGAAGAATTGAAGTTCCTCTTGAGCTTGGAGTCTTTGAAGACGAAGTCGATGCATTATCAGCATATTGAGCCTTCGAAGATCTTCGTTTTTAACTAAATCTACTTTCTTCTCATTACAAGCCATGGAATGAAGCCGAGCAGGTTGAAGACCATGTTCACGACGAAGTAGAGGTTAAAAAAGTTGGCCCCACCTTGCTCACCGATTAAAGCAAACAAAGATTGAAAAGCTGCATGGCCAACTCCGAGCCCACCTGGGGCGATCGGCACGGCGACAGCGATAAAGCCCAAGGGAATCAAACTTAAGACCACACTTGCTGACAGCTCCATCGTGTAGAGGGGAGTCGCCAAAATGTGAAAGATCATCGCGCCGGTAGTTTGCACAACCACGCTAATCAAAATGCATTTTAACATTTGTGGGCGGGCCTCGGCGAAATCTAACCAGAGATCGTGAAGACGTGTGAATAAAGCCTTTGCCGGCCAGCGTTCTTTTGGCCAGGCGAGTGCGCGCGAAATCACACCAGGAGCAGCGAAATATAATGTCAGGGCTATTGTAAGAGCGAGCAGGAGTACAAGATTGAAGCGTAGGAGAGGCGCAAGCTTCGGTGAAAGCGCCATGAGTTCGTCGAAATTTAAAAGTGTGTTGCATCCGATAAGCAGAATAAGACCAATCAAACCCATCACGCGATCGATCAAGCAGGAGAATAGCAGGAAGGGTGTAGAAAGTTTTTCATCCTGTCTTTTTACGTAGAGAACTTTTACCACGTCACCTGTCACGCTACCTGGCAGGGCCGAGCTAAAGAACATGCCGATCCAGTTTACAAAGTAGAGACGGCCTAGACTCATGAGTTGCTTCGCACGAGCGCTCAGTAATAGGCGCCAACGCCACGAACACAGCAACAAGTTGCTAAAGAGAAGGCAACCCACTAAAGCCAGGCGACCAGGACGGGCCGTAATTTCACTCAAGAGCGCCCAATTCAACTTTCCAGAGTTGGCGAGCCACCACAGGAGACCCAAGGCGAGAGCAGCCTTAAAAATGTTCATGAGGACTTTCTTGAGCATGGATTGATGATAGCCCAGATAAATGCTATCGATAACTCAAAAGGAATCTTATGAAAATCGCCGCCATTCAGCTGGAATCCAAACTTGATCCCCAGGTCAATCTGGCCGCGATTCGTCAGCATCTCCACGCTGCTCGCGAAGCGGGGGTGACAGCGGTTTTCCTTCCAGAGGTTTTCTACTCAATTTCCAATGGTCTCGTGGCCACACCTCACTTGGTGATGGATGGCAATGAGCATTGGAAAGCGATTCAAAAATTGGCCGTGGATTACAAAGTTTACTTGGTGGGTGGCTCGGT
>JBEIPE010000453.1:0-1634 GCA_040377215.1 Halobacteriovoraceae bacterium | reverse complement strand
GTCGAAAGAGATCCATCGTTTTCAAGATCTTACTCGCTACTTTACGCAGAACCATTCGCGAAAAGCGCTGGCCCCATTTTTGGATAAGAAATCTCAGGAAGGTTTGGCCAATGCCGATGTGGAGGCTTACTACGGTTACTGGCAAGAAGCCTCATACATTAATGGTTTAGTCACACTCACCGCCAATGATCTAGTTACCGCCAGTCCAAAATATGTCAGTGATGTGTGGTGGTCTAACTATTCGGGCGATTATTCGGTCCGTTTAGGAAAAGGGTACTATGTGCCATTCTCTATAGATGAAAAGAAGGTCTCTGATGTGAGCCGGCATGTGCAAGTAAAATTTACCATAGAGAAGCTCGTACTCAAGGTTGAAACCATTCAAGGCAAACTCTTGGCTTCTTATCCCATCAAGTTATGTCAGGAAGGCGTGGCGAAAGGCGAGCACAGCATTCCACTGCAAGATGAACGAACGAAGTCTTGGCTCATCGTGAATAACATCAGCTGCTCAGGGAAAGCGGAAGCGCTCAAGATTAATACAATCAGCGGTTATTTCATTTCACAGTAGTACTGAGTGATGCGATAGATACAAAATGCCGTCATGAGATGCCACAAACCGTGCACGGTGAAGATGTGATTGGTTGGCCAGCAAAGCGGGCCATGCTGATCCATCATGTTCAGAGCAAGGGCGATAGGGAATGTGATTAAGACATTTTTGAGATATCGCCACGATTGCGCGGTCATGCTGGCGCGCATGCGTAGCTCAAGTCCCACCGTGAGAACAATTTCTGCTAAAAACAAATAGCCGCCCAGCTTCCCTTTGCCAACCAATGGGTAAGACAGTGCGCTTAAAATGAGAAACGTCACAAGCTGTGTGCGCGCCTTCCAAGAAAAGTTTTTCTGTAGCGAGAGCGTGAGACTCAAGCCGGAGAGAAGGAGCATGGCGCTGACATCAAGAATTTTCGCCCACATCGCACCGGACATATGAAAGAGAGTGCTGCCGATGGCGAGAAAGAGCGCCACACCGAAGAAAGTGAACTTGGCACTTGTGAGGTGGCGATTGCGCCAGATCAACCAAGCAATAATAAAATAACCAATGTTCGACCATGTATTCGCCGGTTGCCCGATGATGTGGCAGATCTGTTCTTCGCAGAAAGGGAAAGGATCTTTCTCGAACTCAGACCAAGGACAGTTTACCATGTGCCGGTGTTTGGCATGGAGGCCCATGGTTCTGCAGGGGGGAGAGTGCCTTCTTGTAAGATCTCCACGGACTGATTGTCTGGTGAGCGCACAAAGGCCATATGTCCGTCCCGCGGAGGACGATTAATTGTGACCCCGGCATCCATCAGGCGCTGACATGTCTCGTAAATATTTTCTACTCTGAAGGCCACATGACCGAAGTTGCGGCCATGGGTGTATTCCTCTGTCTGGTCCCAGTTGTAGGTAAGTTCAATCTCAGGTTCACCTACCGCGGTGGCCACAAAGACGAGGGTGAACTTTCCCTGTGGGTTATCAAAACGACGAGTTTCCTTGAGTCCTAGGAGCTGCCAAAAGGCCAAGGCACGATCGATCTCTTTTACGCGAAACATAGTGTGGAGGAATTTCATTGGTCTACCGTCTTAATGAGAGCGTCCATG
>JBEIPE010000358.1:0-2812 GCA_040377215.1 Halobacteriovoraceae bacterium | reverse complement strand
AAGAACACCAAGAAGACGGACAAGATAAACGGTAAGCGCCAGCCCCAGGTGGTAAAGGCCTCTTCACCGAGCGTAAGGCGAGTCGCGAGGATCACACCCAATGAAACGAACAAACCCAGTGTCGCTGTGGTTTGAATGAAGCTGGTGTAAAAGCCACGACGCTCAGGTGGAGCGTGTTCGGCCACGTAAGTTGCGGCTCCGCCGTATTCACCACCGAGAGCTAGACCTTGGATCAAACGCAGAAGCAAAAGCAAAATCGGCGCGAAGATACCGATCTGTTCGTAAGAAGGAAGAAGACCTATCGCCATGGTGCTCGCACCCATCAGGAGCAGCGTAACCATGAAGGCGTGCTTACGTCCGACCACATCACCCATGCGTCCAAACACGAGCGCACCGAAAGGGCGCACGATGAAGCCGGTGGCAAAGGTCGCCAATGTCGACAAGAGCGCCACGGTATCGTTCCCGCTGGGGAAGAAGTGATGGGAGATGATGGTGGCGAGACTTCCGAAGATATAGAAGTCGTACCATTCAATAAGAGTGCCGGCACTTGAAGCGCCGATGACGGACCAGATCGATGTATTTTTGCTCATACTCAATGGGAATTCATTGAGGGGCGGAAGTCAATACGTTAAGCTCGTCGTCATGAGTGCAAGTCGGATCGTTCATACTGCTGATGCCATTGAATGGTTGCAAAATTCTCCCATCTTGGATGGTTGTTCGCTGCTCGCGAGCATGCCTGACATTGGAGAATTTCCTGGCTTCACGTTACCGCAATGGAAGGAATGGTTTTATTCCACGGCGAGTTTGATTCTCTCGCGCACACCGGCCAATGGTGTGACGCTCTTCTTTCAATCCGACATCAAGATGGATGGGCAGTGGGTTGATAAAGGCTATATCGTTCAAAAAGCCGCTGAGGCCTTGGGGCATAAACTCCTTTGGCATAAAGTTGTGTGCCGTGCGCCGTTAGGACAACCGACCTTTGGGCGTCCGGGTTATTCTCATATTCTGTGTTTTTCTCAAGAACTCACCTTGGATCTCGCTAAATCCACCGCCGATGTGATGCCAGAAACCGGTGAGAAAACCTGGGTGCGCGGCATGGGAATTGATGTGTGTGTGGCTTTGGCGCGTTTCATCAAAGAGCAAACTCCAACGAAAACACTCGTTCATCCCTTCTGCGGCGAGGGCAGCATGATCGCGTCTGCCAATGCTTATGGTTTAGACGCGATTGGCATTGAGCGCAGCAGTAAGCGAGCTGAGAAAGCTAGACAGTTGCAGGTCCGAAATAATGGGCAAGGATGGGTTTTGGACCTATAATGCCTCCACTAACCTTGGAGGTTTTATGCTTTACGAATACACCATTCCTGCTTCAATCCGCGCACTCACTCAACTCAACGCCTGCCTTGATAAGGCCGCCGGTTTTGCTGACGCGAAGAAAGTCGAATTTCCCGTTCTTTTGAATACTCGCTTGATCGCTGATCAACTTCCGATGGTTCGCCAAATCCAGATCGCTTGCGATACTGCAAAATTGGGCGCGGCTCGTTTGACGGGCAAAGAAGCTCCGTCTCACGAAGACAAAGAGTCAACTCTCGCTGAAGCCAAAGCGCGCATCGAAAGCACCATCGCTTACTTGAACACGTTCAAAGCAGAAGACTTCAAAGGTGCCGAAGAAAGAAAAGTCACCACTCCACGCTGGGAAGGGAAGTGGCTCACAGGTCTTGAGTACGCTCAACTCCACATCTTGCCGAACTTGTACTTCCATGTGACCACCGCTTACGCCATTCTGCGCGCCAACGGCGTGGACATCGGCAAGAAAGATTACTTGGGTGTCATGCCTTACAAAAACTAGGAATTAACTATGAAAACTTTTGGCTACGCCGCTCACTCGGGTAAGGCACCTCTGGCGCCTTATACTTTCGAAAGAAGAGAGCCGCGCGCGAACGATGTTGTTATCGAAATCAAGTACTGCGGAATTTGTCACTCAGACATTCATACTGTGCGTGATGAATGGGGGGCAAAAACCTACCCTTTAATTCCAGGACATGAAATCGCTGGCGTGGTCACACGCGTAGGTGCTGGAGTGACAAAACACAAAGTCGGCGACGTCGTCGGCGTAGGCTGCTTGGTGGACTCGTGCCGTGAGTGTTCTCCGTGCAAAGACCATCTCGAGCAGTTCTGCGAAAAGGGCATGATCGGTACTTACGGCTCAACGGATAAAGACGGCACCATGACTCAAGGGGGCTACTCGAGCCAGATCGTGGTGGATCAAGATTTCGTCCTTCGCATGCCGAAGAATCTTCCGCTGGATGCCGCTGCTCCGTTGTTGTGTGCCGGTATTACGCTCTATTCACCGCTCGTTCACTGGAAAGCTGGCCCAGGGAAAAAAGTCGCCATCATCGGTATGGGTGGCCTTGGACACATGGGTGTGAAGATTGCCGCTGCTTTGGGCGCTGAAGTGACTGTGCTGTCACAAACACTCAGCAAACAAGAAGATGGTAAGCGTTTGGGGGCGAAGCATTTCTACGCCACCAGCGACAAAGAGACCTTCAAGAAATTGGGCGGTCACTTTGATTTGATCATCAACACTGTGTCGGCGAACTTGGATTGGAACCAATACCTTGGTCTCCTCAAACACGACGGCACGATGGTGGTGGTCGGGATTCCTGAGAAAGAAGTTCCTGTGAATGCTTTCTCGATTGTGATGGGGCGTCGCTCTTTGGCGGGCTCACTCATCGGTGGCATCAAAGAAACTCAGGAGATGTTGGATTTCTGCGGTAAGCACAACATTACTTGCGACATCGAACTTATTCCGGTT
>JBEIPE010000107.1:0-9027 GCA_040377215.1 Halobacteriovoraceae bacterium | reverse complement strand
CGTAATGTTTCGAGAGCGCTCACGCCATCTCCTTGGCCATCATGCCGCCCACATCGCGTTCACCGCCGGCCAACATCCCAGGGAGTTTGGCCAGAGCTTCAGTGGTGCTATTCCAGTGAGTCGGATCTTGCCACCAAGATAACACAGAATGCATCAAAAGCGGCACTTGAGCTTGCTGCTGTAAGAACTCCGGGAAAATTTCATCATCGAGAACTAAGTTCGTTAGTGAGACTGCTTTTTGATAACGAATAATTTTGCGAATAATAAATTCATTAATCAAAGAGGATTGGTAGGCCACCACCGTCGGCACTCCCATCAAGCCTGTGCCCAAAGTCACCGTGCCACTGGCCGCCAGGGCCGTATCCACTTTGAGCAATTCGTTGGGCAATTCTTCGGGAGTAATCCAGCGATCCACCAAACCTTGAGCGCAGTCATAGAGCTGAGCATCCAGATGAGGGACACGAGAGAGTGTTACGTGCAGACCAGGAATAATTTCTTTGAGGGCCTTCACTGTATTGATAAAAATCGGTAGCAGAGGTTGTACTTCTGAGCGACGACTCCCTGGCAAAACCATCAGGCGAGGATTCTTCAAGAGGCGCTCTCCCCATGGACGCTGAGGTAAATGCTGAAGAGGCTCTGCCCAATTGGTGACGAGGGGATGCGGAACGGCGGTGAGCTGCTTCACTCCCCGCTCGGAAAACCATTGTTCTTCGAAAGGAAGAATGGTGAACAAACGATGAACCGTATTCGCCAATGTGGTGGCTCGCCACGGTCTCCAGGCCCAGGCCTGAGGAGCGACGTAGTACCAGACACGAATCCCACGTTTCGCCAAACGTTGTGCGAGACGCAGATTGAAGTCTTGAAAGTCGACAAGGATGGCATCGCGTGTTCCACGCTTGACCGCTTCATCAACTAGGTCTTTAAGTGCTTTTTTATAAAAAGGAATTTTACCGACGACTTCGGAGAAGCCCATGCTGGAAAAGTCTTTGAGATGGTAGCGTAGCTCCATCCCCTCTTTTTGCAGCACTTCTCCACCCACACCCCAAAATTTGAGATCAGGACGTAGAGCACGTAAACGAGGAATGAATGTCAGTGCATGTTCTTCGCCGGAAGGCTCGCCTGCGACGATAAGAACTTCAGCCATGACACTTTACCGATTCACCTGTCGCAAGGGATTTAAGCACAGCTTCCACCATCTCAACGGCCTTGCGTCCTGCGGTGGCATCCACCATCGCCGGTGTTTTATGAATGATGCTGTTGTAGAACGCTGTCTGCTCAATCAAAAGATGATCGCGCTTTTCGTAATTCTCTTCTGAGGTAAAGACTCCAGGAGAAATTTCACCCGCGGGAGCGGTTTGGATTTTATTGGCGAAGAGATCGACACGAGTTGAGCCTGAAGCATGAAACACTTCTAGAGCGCGGACTTCATGGACACTGTTGCGACCCATGGTGAGTGTCGCTTCCATGCCATCGGCCAGGGTGAATTGTGCTGTCACGTGATCCCAATGGTGGGTGCGGATTTTGTGGCCCCAGGCCTTCACACTTTTCACTTCACGACCGAAGAGCCACAACATGAGATCGATGTCATGAATCATCAAGTCTTGCACCACATCCACATCCGTCGCTCTTCCTTTGAATGGAGCAAAGCGATCGATGCGCAGGCTGACGGGACCTTTGAATTTGGTGAATTGTGGACGCAGTTTTTCCCACGCTTGATGGCAACGCTCTGAGTGCCCGACTTGCAAAACAAGTTTTTTCTCAAAGGCAAGATTCTCAAGTTCGATGGCCTGTTCAGCTGTTGAACAAAGAGGCTTCTCGCAAAAAACGTGTTTACCAGCGAGGAGAAGGTCTTTGGCGACTTGAAAGTGGAAACTCGTCGGAGTGACGACGACAGCGGCATCAATCTCGAGTTCTTTCCAATCAGTGACGACGGGGGTTTGTGGGTGATTTGTTTTCGCAGCATCGATTGCCGCTGGAAACTTCTCCACGATCCCTTTCAGTTCGCAAAGCTCGCTCAGGGCCGCGGCTTTTTGCGCATGCCATTTTCCGAGAAATCCGTAACCAATGGTAGCGGTGCGAACTTTCATAATTATCCGATCATGAAGGGAGCGACCCCAATTTCTGATTTACGGATGAACGAAGCGATTTCATTCACGACTGGGTTGTTCGCAAACTCTGCCATAAGCTCGGTGTGCGACACAAAAGCGCGCGGAGAAAGCGCAGAACTCTCCATGGTGCGGTAGAAGTCCACCACTTCTGAAATAATCTGCTTGTCATGGCCCTGGCGCTTAAGCCCAATGATGTTGATCCCTTTCAAACGCACGCGGTTGCCGTAGGCCGTGCAGAAGGTTGGAATATCGCGATCGATGGCGGTACCGCCGCCGATGTAGGCACCTTTGCCCAGTGATACGAACTGCGATACGCCGGTGTTACCACCAATGATCACGCGGTCACCGATGTTGACGTGACCGGCAAGTTGAACGCTATTGGCGAAAGTGATGTTGCTACCCAAAGTACAATCGTGAGCGATGTGACAGTAGGCCATAAAGAGAGAGTTATTCCCGATGATGGTCTTCATGTCTTGCTTCGTCGTACCACGGTGGATGGAGACGTATTCGCGGAATGTGTTACCGTCGCCGATGATGGTTTCGCAAGGCTCGTTCTTGTACGACGTATCTTGCGGAGGTGCGCCGATAGAACCAAACTGCAAGAAACGATTGTTTTTACCAATGGTGGTGTGACCTTCAATCACCACATGAGAATTCAATACTGTGCCATCGCCAATTTTTACATTCGGACCGACCACACAGAAAGGACCAATTTTTACACCTGTGCCAAGTTGGGCTTCAGGATGAACACTGGCAAGTTTATCAATATCAACTGACATGTATTACCTCACTGAATGATTCGCAAGCTTGCAAGGAAGCTTGCTTCGCTCATCAACTCACCTTCGCAGTGAATCTGAGCATCGTAAGTAGTCATAGGGCCACGCACTTTCGTAAGTACGGTCGACAATTCTAATTTCATCCCAGGCAAAACAGGCTTACGAAATTTCGCGCGATCCACACCTAACAAGGCCACATCAAGCTTGGCGCTTTCGATCGGGCCGTTGATCGCGTGAACCATCAAGAACGCCGAAGCCTGCGCCATCATCTCAACCTGAACCACTCCCGGAAGAATCGGGTAATCAGGAAAATGGCCTTCCAAAATTTTTAAATCAGGGCGAACAAAAAAGTCGCACCAGGTTTTTCCACCCACGAGTTCGTTAGGTTTAAAAGGACCTTTTTGGCCTTGCAATGTTTCAGGTAATTCCACTCGACTGACGCTGTCGATGAAGAGGAAGGGATCGCGGTGAGGCATGAAGGCCATCACCTGTTGTAGATTCATGAACATAAATTCTCCTAACTCTTGAGAGCGTTTTTGCGGACCCAGGCGAAAGTTCGCATCCACTCTTTAAGATCACGGGCCGGGTGACCGCCTAAAACTGAACCGGCCGGCCAAACTGCGCCCTCATTCACCATTGCGCCGCCGGCCACTTGAGTACCTTTACCAATAAGCGTGTCAGGACCAATGGCCGCACGACCACCTAGAACAACGTAGTCTTCTAGCACTGCACTTCCTGCGAGCCCTGACTGACCACACAGGACACAGCCCCGACCAATCTTTGAATTGTGAGCGATCTGCACTTGGTTATCGATCCGAGTACCGGCACCGATCACTGTCGGAGTGAACGTGCCCATGTCGACACTACAATTCGCACCGATCTCGACGTCGTCTTGAATAACAACGCCGCCCGTGTGCCAAATTTTGTGGTGCACGCCTTTATCGAAGACGTAACCAAAACCATCACTACCAATTGTGGTGTTGGCGTGAACGCGCACATTGTTTCCAATCGTGGTGAAAGAATAAATCGCAACGTTGGCGTAAATTGTCGTGTTATCCCCAATTTCTACTCGCGGAGCAATCGTGACGCCTGGGTGGATCACAACACCTGCACCGATCTTCACATGCTCACCGACAAACACGCCTTGAGCGATCAATGCCGAAGGATGAATTTCAGTGTTGCCCAATTGGCGGCCATCTACTGCACTTTGCAATTCACCAAACTTTTGTACGAACAATGGACGCGACAAGCGAGTCATACTCAACGGAACGTTCGTACTGGTGGCGACAACACCTAAGCGTTTTTGAAATGAGAGCTGCGCTTCAGGAGAGAGCCCTTCCCAAAGCTTGCGATCAAAAACAGCACCTGCCAGTGGCTGGGGTGCTGTTGTGATGTACTCATCGAGAGTCTTGAGGAACTTGGCGTTTTTAACGAAGGTTAAAGTGCCCTGAGCGAGATCGGTTGCGAGCGCCAAGCGCTCGACCGAGATTGACCCTGCAGCGCCATCGAGGTGTGCGACTTGAATGTCCGCATCGAAGGCGAAGAGGTCGCGGTAAAACATTATTTCACCGGATATTTTTTGTCGTAGGCCTTCACTACGTCTTCAGTGAGATTTTTCTCAGCTTCAGCGTAGATGATAGGAGCGCTACCCTGCTCGAACGTCATTTGAACGCCAGCAGTTTTTGAAACTTCTTGGATGATCGGACGCAAGCGATCGATGATTGGGCGCTTGAGATCGTTTTCCATTTTTTGCATATCGCGCTGGAAGTCAGCGGCTTTGCCTTGGACTTTCAAGATCTGCTCTTGGATGTCGCGTTCTTTAGTCAATCGAGCTTGCTCGCTCAACACAGCTGATTGCTTTTTGAGGTCTTCGCCAGCTTTCTTGATTTTTTCTTCGTCTTTTTTGAGGGTGGCTTTTTTCTCGTTGAAAGATTTTTCCAACGTCTTCATGACCGATTGGCCTTCTTTGATTGAAGTCAAAACTTTTTGAACATCAACCAAGCCGACAGTGATCGCCGCTTGTGCTTGGAGAGCAAAGAAGAAAAGTACGAAAGCTGTTAATTTCATGCAGTAACTCCGTTAGAGGTAGACTGCCTGAAAATTTAGCACTTTTAGAACAGTTGTCCTATGTCAAAGTGGAATTGGTTTGGCGCTTCGCGCTCACGCTTGTTGATAGGGAAACCGAATTCAAAACGCAGCACGCCAATCGGTGAGAACCAGCGGAAACCAAAGCCGTAGTTCGCACGCATACTGTAGTCGCCATCGACGCCGATGCGCTTCTCGTAAACGTTACCCACGTCACTAAAGACCACCCATTTTAATCCGGCTTCTTTAATCATCGGGTGCTCAAGCTCGAAAGTTCCGAGCACTTGCATCAAGCCACCAGCGTTGAAGGTGTCGAGAGAATCTGTATTGGTATTCACGGCGCGAATCAAAGGACCGATGTCTTCCAAGCGGTAACCACGCATGTTACGCGCTCCACCCATTGAGAAACGCTCGATACGAGGAATGCCACGGTCTTCAGTTTTGTAAAGTTGCGCTGCTGAGACGCGAGTTCGGAAAGTCAGATCATCCCAAATCGGCTTGTAGTAACGGCCTTCAACTTCCGACTTAATCCAACGCTGGATACCGCCCACGCCGGTGTATTCCAGTGATGTCGAGCCGTAGTAGCCCGCTGTCGGTTCGAAAACGTTGTTACGACGATCGTGCACCAAAGATGTAGTGACCGAACCAGCTGAACCGTTTTCAAGCTTAGGATCAATCGTCGGGTTAGCGACGTTGGTGATCTTGTTGTCTTCGTAGCGATAAGTGAGGAACAAGCGAGTGTAATCAAAAATCGGATAACCGACGCGCACGTCGAAGCCGTGTTTTTCATAGCTGAATGAGCGAATGAAATTTGAAACGGTACGGAAGTAATCGGCACCCGCCGTCCACTTGGTATCGAACAAGTAAGGCTCAGTGAAACCGACGTTGTAAATCTGTTGGTTCGAAGCCAAAGACATGTTGAAGTTGATGTTCTGACCGAGGCCGCGGAAGTTGTTCTGCGCGATACTGGCTTGCACGAAGCCTTGTGTGGCGGTTGAGTAACCAGCACCTACGCTAATCTGACCGGTGGCGCGTTCCTTCACTGAAATTTCAACGTCGAGAACGTCGTCTTTTCCTTTCTGTGCCACTGTATTGAAAATCACGCTTTCTGGTTGGAAGAAGCCCAGACGGTTCACGTTGTCTTTTGAGTTCCGAAGCCCAGAGCCGGTATACATTTGTCCTTCGTGAATTTTCAACTCACGGCGGATAACTTTATCGCGGGTCTTGTCGTTGCCTTTCACAAGAATTTTACCGAAGTAACAAATCTTACCTTTCTCGAATGAAAACACGATATCGACTTTGTTTTCACCCGGTACGATCTCGAGCGTTCTGAGAACGTTGGCGAAGGCGTAACCTTTATCTTGGTACATCTCAGTTAAGGTCTGGATGTCTTGGCGAAGATTTTCTTCGTTGTAGATGTCATTGCTTTTGAGCTTAATCTTCTCCGTCATCTCTGACTCTGTGAAGAGAAGCTCACCGTTGAAGTAGACGTTATTCACGCTGAACTGCGGGCCCTCGGTGACTTGGACCGTAATGAAAATCCAGCGCTTGTCTTCTGAGACAGTCACAACAGGATTGTTGATGTTGACCTGAAGGTGACCGCGAGTCTTATAGAGGTACTTGAGGCGTTCGACGTCCGTTTGGAAGTTCAGTTCTTTGAAGTTGCCTGAGCCAGACAGGCCAGAGAACGTGGTCTCTTCCTGAGTCTGCATGAAGCCTTTGAGCTCTTGATCTGTGATGGCCTTGTTACCAAGGAAGGTGATTTTTTTCACCATCACTTTGTCCCACTCTTTAATCTTGAAAATGACATTCACAGCGCCATTTTCTTGTGGCTTCACTTGGTAAGAGGCTTGGGCAATGAAAAAGCCTTTGTCTTCATAGTGCTTTTGCAGGGCCAAGATATCTGCTTTCAATGTCGCTACATCGAGGATCTGAAACTCTTTCGTCTTAATCTGTTCCTTAAGATCTTCGTCGTTGATTTCATCGTTACCTTTGAATTCAACTTTACCGATGATGGGCTTCTCTTTGAGACGGAACAAGAGGATGTCTTTGCCATCCTTCTTCTTGTGCCACGCTTCGACCTCGTCGAAGTACTTCATCTCGTAAATGCGTTGGATATCTTTACGAAGAAGATAGTTATCGAGAACTTGTTCTGTTTTAGTGCTGAGTTTTTCAAGAACCGCTTCAGACTCAACTTTGCGATTGCCTTCGATCTCTATGGAATCGACTTTAAAGAGCTCTTCAATGGGACCGATGATTTCTTGAGCGTAGGCATGTGAGTGAAAACCCACATGAGCTGCGATGCAAAATAATGCCAAAATGAGGCCAGAAAATCTCATCCAACTCGCTCTTAAATTACTGAAATCGTTAAAAGTGGCGCTATTCTATCGGAGAATATGACCATCTTCAATCACGATCTTACGCTCGAAGGCAGATGCGACTTTATCGTCGTGGGTCACAACGATAAGCGTTGTTTTGTTCTCGAGAGCGAGCTCACCTAGCAGTTCTGTGACTTTACCTGAGTTCAGTGAATCCAAATTCCCTGTAGGCTCATCGCACAATAATAGTGGTGGCTTTAAAGACAGCGCGCGCACGATGTTGATTCGCTGCTGTTCACCACCGGAAAGCTGGTGCGGCCATTTTTCTAAACAAGCGCTGACGCCCAAACGTTGCGCCAAATTTCTTGCGCGCGCCTCGACGGTCTTGGCCTCATGCCCACCGATCCGGGCCGGCAGCAAAATATTTCCCAACGCCGAAAGCGAAGGCAAAAGAAAATGAAATTGAAAAACAAAACCCACGGCGGAGTTGCGAAAAGCCGCCAACTCTTCGTCGTTCATCTGGGCAAGATTTTTTCCAGAAACCTCAACACTTCCCTTTCCGGGACGCTCGAGTCCTCCGAGCAAGTACAAGAGAGTCGATTTACCTGAACCTGAAGCCCCGCGAATCGCGACTCGCTCGCCGGCGTTGATCTCAAGATCCACTCCGCGTAACACCTTGGTCGGGCCGTAATCTTTTTCTACTTTCTGCACCCGAATGAAAGGACTCATTGGAACTCCTGCCGTAAGCCGGCCAACAAGGATTGACTGCGAATTTTACGAGCGGCAAATCCGCCTAAAATTGCCATCCACACCAAAGCCAAGCCAAAGACCCAAACATAGTCTTTGAGACTCAACAACACTTGTAACTGAGTGAGGACATAAATATCGCCGGGTACTTGCAACCAAGAAGCGTTGGCCAGTAACCAGTTAAAAATTTTCACTAGGATCAGTGCGCCGATACAAGACGTGGCCCACATGGCAATAAGCAGGACAGAAGCAAACGCAAAAAAACGTCCGCGCGGGAGCCCAAACGCACGCAGTAAAAAGAACTCACGAATCTTTCTCGCTTGAAGCGTGACGAGAAAAGCCGCCACATTGAAAACAGCAACCAGCACAATCAGTTGCAAGACGATGGCGATGGAAGTTTTCTCCACTTCGACCGCTTCCAATAAACCGGCGAATTCTTGCCAGGCCGGTTTGAGTACCCAGGGATTTCCCATGGCATCGCCTAGTTCACCAATCTTATCTTCTAATTCATGGACGTCCGTGAAGGCCGGTCCAAAATTCAACAAAGCGACGTTGATTTTTTCGCCTAAACCGAGGGCCTCTTGCAGACGGGTTTTGGCGACATAAACCAAACGCGCATCTTTTTCGTGAATGCCATGACGGACGATAGAGCTCACTTGCAGCGGAACAAACTGTGGTAACTCGCCTTCAACTCCTCGGGCCAACACCAACGTAACTGTGTCGCCGGCCTCAAGCTGCCAATCCTGCGCAAGAGTCTGACCCACGACAATGCCTTCATGAGGAAGATCGAAGGTCATACCTGTGACTATTTTAAACTCTGCGGCGTCGACTGCACGAGCCAGCACGCCTTGGGATTTCCCATCTGAAAGTGCGAAGGCTTCAGATTGCACGACTCCTGCAACGGAACGCACGCCTTGCGCCTGCATTTCTTCTAGGACTTCGCCCGAGAGCTCAAAAAATCCCTGGCGATGAGTGAGAATGGCATCGCCAGCG
>JBEIPE010000231.1:0-4695 GCA_040377215.1 Halobacteriovoraceae bacterium | reverse complement strand
AGCTACAACTGACGTTTCTTTGATGACTGCTGAAGTTCAACAGAAAGAATTCATCAAGAAAGCGGCTAACATCTCTTTCGCTTTCAACGTTGGCATCGAGACTTCATTGTCTCTCGTAACTTTGGGCGAGAAAGCTGAGAAAATCCTCGGCAAGTCAAACGGCGAGTTGACTCTTGCTGACCAAGCAGCTTTCGCATCTGACCTTCAACGTCTTGCTGGTGTGAGCCTGGCGGAAGTGATGGAAGCGTCTCAATCTGAGCAAGCTCAGTCTGACCTCGTTAGCAAAATCGCTGACAAGATCGGTACTTCAGCTGCGAACCTTGAGAGCCGCATTCTTCCAGAATTGTTCGGCGTAGAACTCTAGTCTTTTAAGATACAAAATCTTTCGTATCGTGGGCCACTCTTCGGAGTGGCCTTTTTATTTGCGAACAAACCAGAAGCTAAAGCAGCGTTGCCAGCCTAAAAGAATTTCAGCCGATTCGTTTGTTAGACCTTCAGTCAACGGAGCAAGGGAATTCAATTGTGCGATCGGCCGATAGCCCAATGAGCTCATGCAGGACAGGTAAACTTCCGCAGGTAGTTTAAGTGCAATTCCTGCATGAGGCTGTTGCGTTTGGCGGTAACCGTATTGATTGGTGGGTTCGACGGTCGCATAGATTGCGCCGTTCTGAGAGCAAGCGGTGTCAATCAAGATGTAGCGCGGATTGAGTGCGGCCATTCGCTCAAGGATCCAGAGGGGATGGGGAGTATGGTAGAGAAAGCCAGCACAGACGATAGTATCGACCGGTTTTAATTTTTCAGTTAGTGCGTGATGAACATCGTCGTTCGTAACTGTCACTCTTGAATCGGTTGCAAAGTGTTGTGCGAGTAACTCACTTTGATGAAAGTCATGTTCGAGAAGAGTCAAATGCTTGGGGTCATGTTGCAAAATGGCGCGGCTAAAAAGTCCATGCCCAGGAGCAATCTCTAGAACATTGCGGTCCTTGAATTTTTCTTCTTGAGCTTGGAAGAGTTGCTTTTGGCGCCATAGGATTTGCGGGAGTAATCTTGGGGCAATATTGTTTTCAGGAGAATTCATTTCGAACTTATCTTATGTGAGGCTTAAGGTTAGGAAAAGTTTAGTGCGCTGCGCGTGCACCAGTTGCTCTTTGACTCCAAGAAAATCGAGATCAATTCGCACCTTGCAAAGCAGCAAGCAAACGATAAGACATAGCGCAATGTTGGCATCTTTTTTGCTCAGGTAAATGTGTACGCAAAAATCTACTGGGAGTGATTATGCAAAGAATTTTAGTTCTGTTGGCGTTAGCTTTGTTCGTTGTTGCATGCGGTCATAAAAAAGACGCGAAGTCTTTCGAGAGAGCTCTTGAAGGTCAATCAGGTCAACCGCACTCAATCGTTAAGCTCTACACCGTAAAAGGTGATTACGTAGTTTATAAGAACGACGTAACCGGTGAGTTCTTGGCCTTCAATATGGATCGTTGGGATCGCGAAACAATGACGACTGTTGATCAGTTCATGGCAGTTGCAGTGGAAGGTGTGGACGTTGTTCGCAACCTCACTTCACAACGTGAATGGGTAGAAAGCGGTCACTGGGAAGACGTTTACGTAACTGACGAAGACTACGTCTACGACGACTTCTGCGATTGCTGGGAATGGGAAACTGAATACATCTACGCTGGCCAAGAGTGGGTTGATACATCTCACTGGGACACATTCTACTACGGCGGCGGCTTCCGTTTCGATAACACTTCTTCAATGTCTCGTGACCTCGATACAATTGCCGCTTTGAAAGAAGAAGCAGCTGAGAAGTTCATGGCGATGAAACTTAAGAGCGAATTCTCTCTCTCTAGTTCACGTGCAGAAGAACTTGCGAAACTTGCTAACCGTTACCAGAAGCTTGAGAGCGCTCGCGAACTCACTGCTGGTGAAAAAGATAAGTTCGCTATGGATGCTTTGGGTGTGAGCATGACCCAAGTTGAAAGAGCACTTAAAGCAAGAGCTCAAGGCAGCGAACAAGGCTATGAAGCGCTTCTCGAAACTGCAGCTCAAGTGAACAACACCACTCCCGAGCAGATCGGACGTTTCTTCACCGACATGGTCGGGGACGAAATCTAAGCTTAACAAGCACTTGGGGCCCGGAAACGGGCCCTTTTTTTTGCCCAAAATTGACCAGTAAAAGTTACCCGGCCCATAGTGAGAGCGTTAAAGGGAGTGATAAATGCGAGTCATGAAATCATCAAAGAGCCTCCTTATTATCTGGGCCTTGCTGCTCACGTGTGTCGTCCATGCTCAGGAAGTTATTCCTGGCCTGATCCCGCGTTTTTATTCCATTGAAGCCGCCGTGGATTTGCCGGTTTCTCCTGAAGAGGCCCATGAGCGTGCTCTCAGAGGCGAAGACATCTCCATCCTTGAGCCCAGCTCAATCACAAATATCTGGAACCCTGCTCAACGGTCGATTCCGGTGCATACACTTGTGAATGCAGATGAAACCGTCCAGTTCGTTAAAGAACTTCCAAGCCGCAGCGGTCAGTTGCGCTTCACTGTCGTGAATGCTGACGGCCGCGAATTCATCATTGTGCTCGCCAAGAAGATTCACACCAATCTTCTCCGCCGCAACGTCCTCGCGAAACTTGGCTACAACACTCAGCCCATGGCGTGGGTTCCACGTTTCACCATGGTTTTTTCCGACAGCATTGATCGCGATCTTTTCAAAGAAGAGATGAAAGATAAGCTTCTCGCAGGAACTGATCGTTGGATTAAGTCAGAACAAGATCTCAAGATGGTGTTGCAAGATGCCCTCGTGCTCACTCCCGAATCAGAAATCTATAACCTGGCCTCTGGCATTATGCCGGCGGAAGTTCACCAGGGTCGCCGTTTGTTGCGCGCTCCGTATGTCCCGTTAGCGATCGTTGATACCACCGAGTCCGTGAACTTGATGCCGTGGCAAGCCGGTCGCGTAGTCTTGAACAACTTGAAGCTCAACCACACCCAAGATCTTGATACGAGCTACCGCACCAGCTGGGAAGATGCTCGTTGGATTGGCCGTCGTTTAGGGAAACTCACTCGCGCTGATTGGGAAGAAGTCGTGCAGAAAGCATACTACCCAGCCGCGGTAGAAAAAATTCTAGTAGAAAAAATCGTCGCTCGTCGTAACGATATGATGGCGCTTCTTCAGCTTGATAAAGAGTCTGCGGTCTTGAAGTTTGACCCTAAGGTTAATCTTGCTCCAGGTCTCGTTGATGGCGAAATCGTGCAAGAGTTCTTTGATGGCTACGCTGGCCGCTTCTCATACGGCGATCCAGAGTCACCGTTCTCGGCTTCTGAGTTGGGCTCCTTTGCACTATCGCGCGGCCAATCTCAGTTGATTGATCTTGGGATCGTTCGCTTGAACAAATATCTGGGCACAGATGACCAAGCGGCTTTTCAGGAAAAGATTGAAGAGATCGTTCGTAATCAAGGTGAGATTTTTCCTACCCAAGCGGTCGTGATTCCGAGCTTCCATGGCAGCGTAATCCTCTCGCGCGATATCGTCACAGGGGCTTACCTCGGCACCAATAACAAAGTTCAATTAGTCGACAACATCGGCTTTGCTCTCGATGCAGGCATGACGGGCGCCATCGTCGGTTTGCCAATTCCTGTGGACGTCAAAGCAGGTGCGCGTTTGAGCTTCCAGCGTGTCTTCTCTCATGTAAAGCCAGTGCAATCTTTGAAGAAGTCTATGAAAGAGCCGTACAAAAATATGTACGTGCCGATGATGCTCAAAAATCTTGGTCAGAAAATTGATCGTTTGAGCACAGTTCAAGGCGAAGAAGCCGATGCACTTGTTCAAACAGTCGTAAATGATTTGAAGAGTACACTTGCTGTAGGCGAGTCTTTCATCATTACCGATTCACTCGTGCCGGCCATCTTTGGGGAAGGCGAGTTGAGTGTAAGTAGTCTTATGGGAATGGATAAGCGCATTCTTAAAGTCTACGCCCGTGTTCAAGCCGATCGTATGATGCTGACTCGCTTCCATCTCCATCGCTCAGATGAAGACACCATTCAGCTCTACCAAGACTACGGCAAAAACCTAAAACTCATGCTGACCCTCAAGCTTCGTTCGTTTGTTCCGATTCTCGGCGTGAATGCTCGTTGGAACAAAGCCACTGCGGAAACTCACTTCTATCCAGTCTCATTGGCCGGCCGTGATGTGACAGTGGAAAGTCTAAAGGCGCTACGCCAGAGTATCTTCTCTCTAAATCATGATGCTCTCCAAGAAGTGGTGACCCCTCACCGTATTGAGCATGAGATGGAAGGCAGTGCGAACACACTTCAGTTCCTTATCTTTAAACGCAATAAAATTGGTTCTGATCAGTCGATGAACCTGACCCATGCCATTGGCGGTAGCAAAAAGAAAATTCATCGCCGCTACGACGCCATCACCACGGGCACAGATACTGAGTCGTATGTGGTTGAGGCCGTGAACTCGTTGATCTCAAGCCTGACTGAATCTGATGTGGCACTTTCACAAGTGACGACATTGAACCCTGGATTCACTTTAGGCGGTAAGGCGAAGAACAAAATTTTCACCTCCGAGTACGATGGTGAACGCCTGACGACAAACTATCAGCGCATTATGAACGGCTGGAGAGTGACTCCCAGCAAGTTGCGCAATCTTCTCAATCTCATTAATAGAGAAGCTGGCCGTCCGATCTT